>NZ_MJGC01000074.1 GCF_001746915.1 Desertifilum tharense IPPAS B-1220 | reverse complement strand
CCCTCTTCCCCCAACCCCCAACTCCCAACTCCCAATTCCCTCTTCTTCCCGATTCCCAATTTTCAATCGCCAAACCAAAACCTAAAATGATAGAGGCCTGGCGCTGTTGTTCAGTTGCCTTTAGGTTTTTTCTTTCTTGGGAATAATGTGATGAGTGAAGCTGAAACCCCGAATAATCAATCGAGTCTCCCAGACAATGCGCCGCTGACTCCTGCAAATCTGCCTGAAGAGTCTGCGCCGATGATTACCCCGAACGAGTTGAACAATCTGATTCGACAAATTCAGCAGCAGCGGCAGCATAACACCGAATTGCTCAATCGGGTGGTTCAGCTAGAAACGCAACTGGGTAACGCCCAAAAATCGTTACAAGAACATGAATTGCGATCGCCTGCAACTGAAACCCTCTTGGCCCAACGTACCGCAGAACTGAACACCGTGCAAGAACATAACGCCCGCTTGCTGCGCGAACTCGAACTTTCGCATTCCTCCGCCCAACGCCAGCAAATCCTCGTTGAAACCTTAACAGAACAGCTAGAAACCAACCAACAACAAGTCGCCCAACTCGAACGCGACTGCGCCCGACTGCAACAGCGCTATAGCGAACAAGCCACCCAACTCGCCCAAGCCGAAAAAAATGTGCGAGATTTGCAGATGCGCCTGTATCGCCAGCAACGCTACACCCTGCAATTCAAAAACGCTTTAGACAAATGCATGAGTATGCAGGAGGGTAGCCTTGAGGATACCCCCCGTTCTATCTCCCCAAAAACCGAATCGAAGGTTTATCCCTTCACGCCCAAAATTACCGCAATTCAGCCTTGGTCTGGGGCTTCTCATCTCGAACAACCCCGACTAGAGATTGTCTCCCAAGAAGATATCCCTGACTCTTCGGGTTCAGTCACTGATTCCTTTGCAGCAGGCCTCTCAGGAATACCGAACGATTCAGAAGCCGTTCCCCAAGCGAGTGCAGCCAATCTCCTAGAGTGGTCTCCAGATGAGGGAGTTTCGGAAGCCGAACCCCCTGTCCAGGAAACCTGGTCTTCTCCAACCCCGTTTATTGAGATTACCTCCACTGCGGTGGCGGAGGAAGACGACAGCCCAGCGACGGCGGAGACTGTAGAAAACAAGCGCCCAGAACCCCTTTTACAGGGTTCTAACTGGCCTTCTCCGGTGGTGTATCCCTTACGCCCTCAAAAGAAAATTAAATCTTTGGCGGCTATCGATTTACCCACCTTTCCCCGCCGTCAGCCCGGTTAGGTTGTTGCTGAGGGACGATAGCCGATGTTGGCCATCTTATCGGGACGACCCATACCCGCAGTTAGGGCATAACTTAGGCTTAACATCCACAGCCACACACCCGGAAAACGCTTTTCTAGCCAAGGACGACTCCATTGGGTTAAGCCGGGAAACCAGTTTCCCAGGAGTTGAGACGCGAGGCTGGCGAGGGTAAAGTTGAGATAACTCCCCAGCCAGCGCAGCATATCTTTAATCCCGGCAAGTTCTAAAATCCATACCAATAGGGCTGGGTTGCGTCTAGCGGCTTTGAGGGCGAGGCGATTGAAGGTGAACCAGTCGGCGCGGTCTTTAATAAAGTTATCGGCTACGTCTAAGGGTTCGTCTGCGAGTAAGCCGAAGAAGGTGTTTAACATGGCGTTAATGCGCTGCGGTGCGGGATGGTAGCCTGTGGGAACCATCATCCCTTTAGAAAACAGCCAGGTAACGGCGATGTTGCTTTGGTAGGGGCGAATGGCGTTGAGGTGGTGGGCTTTTAAGAGGTCGTGTTGTAGGGCGGTATGGAGGAGGGTGGTGAGGCGGCTGAGGTTGCGAACCAGGGAACCAAAGCCGGTAAAGACGAGGGGAGATTGGAGGGAAGCGGCGTCTCCGATGGCAATGAGGCGATCGCAAGCAATGGCGCGATCGCGGCTGCTCGTACTAAAATGGCCGGGGATATAGCCAAAGGTGGGTTTCTTCCACACCAACTCATCCAGGTTGCAGCGGCGATACTCCGGCAAAATCGTAAAGAAATCTTCATACATTTCTAATAAAGAGCCGGGATTTTCTGGGTGAACCTGATGGTAATGGAACAGATAAATGGTCAATTCCTCATCGGCACCGGGAAATAATTCCCAAATCAGTTGGCGACCCCGCGAAATATCGCCATGACTGTTTAACACATCGCCATACTGGGAATCCCAAACTTCAGGGGCAAAACCGCGTTCAATTACGGCCCCAACGGTGGGACAAACGCTATCAAACGCCCGCCCGCCATTGAGTTGCCACGCAATGGGCGAAGCGGTTCCCATCGCATCGACTAATAAGCGACCGTAGGCTTGTCGCGCTTCCCCGCTGGGTAAGTGTTGCAACGCCACTTCTACCGCATCAGCCCCAACTTGGGCGTTTAGAAACTCGGTTTGATCCCAAATTTCTCCCCCAGCAGCGCGTAACTTTTGTCCGCAGATTTGTAACAATTTGTCAGAATCGAGGGCAATGTTAAGAACAGTGGGGGTATGTAAGATGTTGGCTTTTAGATGGGGAGGGTTGTTCGCGTCAAAAAATTTATTAAATCCGTCCTTGTACTCTCTGGCGATGACGCTTTCCACTTCAGCCGGTGTCAGTAACTCTAAGTTGATTAAACTCTGGAGTTCTGGGCGCGAGATATTCCACTCGCGATTCATGCGACCAAAGGGCAATCGTTCTATCAATAGCACCTTATAGCCCAGTCTCGCCATTACTGCTGCGTGAATCACCCCCAACGCGCCGCCGATATAAATGAGGTCATAGCGGCTAGTGGGGTTAAAATGTCGGTCGGGTTGGGTTTGAATCACTGTTTTTGGGGTCTGGGGATGGCGTACCCCTTCTCGCCAGCGTTTTTCCCACCAATACACCCGCGTTAGGTCGTATTCGCCATTGGGCATTTTTTGAAAATACTTTACAGTCAGGGGATAGTTGGCTTTCAGCGCTTCAAAAATGGATTGCTGCGATAAATCAATTGCTGGAGGTTCGGGATATTGGTACGGGAACTGGTTCCTAACCTGAACCGTTAAATCGGCTAGCAGTTGTTGTTCGCGGGTAACAGGAGAGTCTGACCAACGAAAAACCTTAAGGTAACTGGTTCGCTGAACGGACCACACAAAGGCAGAGAGTTCCCCATCACCTGGGGATTCAACCTGCAAGCGGATGCCATCTGGCGTTAGAGTTTTGTTCCCAACTGCGGGTTGATACTGGGTTTGTAGCCAGGTCAAGAGCGCGGATAAGTCGGGCGTGGGAACTTCTAAGTAGAGAATCTCCTTCATGTCGGTCAGAGTCATTGCAAAAGCATTCTGTAGATAGTCTTGACAAATAGCGAAAGTTCGCTATAATTCCGGGTACTGCATGAGAAATTTTTAAAAAAGTTTACAACTCTCTCATAATTCTTATCCTGTAAAAAACTATATTAACTAGCCATGAATTATCCTATTCCGAAGAGTCCCCAAGAAATTGCCGCACTTCAAGACCAAACCGTCGATGAAGAGTTAGTCGCGGCTGCGATCGCAGGTGTCATCCAGGTTTCGCGATCTCAAGGTCGTTCTTTAGAAGAGTTAAAAGCAGAAGTCCTAGAAGATGATGGTTTATTAGATATAGACCAACGCTGTTGGTTAAGCAGCATTCTGGCGCAAGCTTGGGATAGTCTATAAGCTCAGAGTTCCCACCGCGTCCGCCTGCGGTGAGAACCCTTAAATTCACAAGTTGTTCGGGTAGAACAGGGTTCTAGAGAACTTCGACTTCGCGAGTAATATTAATCAAAGTGCGATCGCCCCTCGTTAAGCGATACTCGCCGCGCCACTTACCAGGAATCACCGGATTATTGGGATTATTGCGCTTACCGCTAAAACTCAGCCATAGGCGACGAGGCTCTGTCAGCGATCGCTGATTTTTGACCGCTTCATTCCCTTTAGGGTCAATCACCCGCATCGTCTCCACATCCCCCGCCAAAATGCCGTAGGCTTGCACCCAAAAGACCAACGCCTCGCTACTCTTAGATAAGCGCGTTTCTGAGAACTGACCTTGCCAAATCGCCTCCATATCCGGCGCTCGATCTGAAAACCCCGCCCGAATTAAACCACCCGGAATATACTCTAAGGAACGATTCCAAATCGGATTGCGCCGGACTTGACAACCCGGCCCGGCCCCTGGGCCCACAAACGGATCGACCGTTTCCCCGTTATGACGCACGGTTAAATGGACGTGGGGAAAAGAAGTTTCGCCCGAAAGTCCCACCAATCCTAATACAGTCCCCGTTTCTACTCGATCTCCCGGCTTCACCGCCACACTCCCCCGGCGGAGGTGACAATACTGCGTTTCCCAGCCATTTCCGTGGTCAATCACCATCCCGTTGCCACAGTTAATCCCTTCAATTCTAGAAAGGTCTTCAGGCGTGCGAATGCGTTCGTCTGCCACATTATCGCGCATTCGCAAAACCGTTCCAGGGGCCGAAGCCAATACGGGTACTCCTTTCGCCATTAACCGTTCGTCAGAAATACCAAAGTCTGTACCGTTATGACCATCTCCTGTCAGGCGTCCGCAAGCAAAATCAATCTCTCCAGGCCCCGGATCGCGATCGTAATAGCGCAAAATATAGCAATCTTTACCCACCGTACAATCAATCGGTTGGGCAAAACGCATTAAGGTTGAAACCTGTGCCACTACTGGAGTCTGTACGCTTCCAGAGGCGGGAGGATTGCTAGCCTGGGGAGGAGAACTCACGCAGTTCGTCAGGCTGGCTAAACCCAAGGTGAGCAGGAACAGAAATAGATATTTTTTAAGCGACCACATCATAGGAAGTTGGGAGTTGGGGGTTGGGGGTTGGGGAAGAAGAGGGAGTTGGGAGGTGGGGGGTAGAAGAGGGAGTTGGGAGTTGGGGAAGAAGAGGATGGGGGGATGGGGAGGTGGGAGGATGGGGGGAAAAGGGAGTTAGGAGTTGTTCTAGATACTTACTCAGCACACCTCTACTTGGTGTGCTAAAGCAACAGCACTTTACACACTGCTTCGCAGAAGCTAGCGCAACAGCACTCTTGAACCCACTCAGCACTCAGCACTTTACACCCAGCACTACTTAACCCACTCAGCACTCAGCACTTTACACTCAGCACTCTATTCCCCACTCGGAACTCGGAACTCGGAACTCGGAACTAACTTCCCTTCTATAGGGTAGAAATTTTGATTTATGGCATGGCGATCGCAGTGGCGAATATCTCTGGGGAACGAGCATCGGCTACTGTTGCGTTAAAGATTCTGCCTTTTCCTTGGCTTCTGAGGTTCCTAGTTGCGTTTCTGGATTGCGAGTATACCAGTAAGCCCAGGCAATTAACACGATTTGAAAGGGAAGTCTGAGGATATACAGCAGTTGACTGTGGGGGATGCCTTCAATGGGGATATTGTGCAGCGTCATGTAGATATTGGCTGGAAATACGGCGATAAATAGAGCAATTAGACCCCAAGCTGCTGCGACGCTGACAAAAGGTACAGTTAAGCCAATTCCCCCTAAAATCTCAAAAAAGCCGCTGAGGTAAACGGAAGCCAGCGGGGGATAAGGTGGCGGGACAATTTTGGCATATTGTTCGGGTCTGAGGAAGTGGGTGATGCCGACAATGATGATGGCGACAGCCAAAACTCCGCGTAGAATTTCTTTACGGCGAGGGGAACTCATAGCGATTGAGGGTAATGTTAGGTACGATTTTTAGCTTAAAGGGCGATCGCGCTCCGTTGCCTCTATCTACTGCGTGACAATTGACCTAGACTCGTTATTTAGCTAACAGGAAGCGTAATCGCAAAGGTTGTGCCTCTATTTGAATCCGAGATAAATTCAAGCGTCCCCTCATGTTTTTCAACAATGATCTGACGAGCAATCGTAAGACCTAATCCAGTCCCTTTTCCGACTGGCTTTGTGGTAAATAAGTGGTCAAAAATGCGGTCTTTAATGCCTTGACCAATACCCACGCCATTATCGCTAATCCGAATCATCACTTCTCGTTCGTTTTTTAAGCTTGTCTGTACTAAAATCTGATTTGGATTTTTTTCAAGCTCCTGGTAGCCGCGTCCCTCGCTGCCTTCTTCCAACGCATCAATAGCGTTTGCCAAAATATTCATGAAAACTTGATTGAGCTGACCTAAATAACATTCAACTTTAGGGATTTCGCCGTAATTTTTAATCACTTGAATTTCAGGACGGTCTTTTTGGGCTTTTAAGCGATGCTGCAAAATCATCAGGGTACTTTCTAGCCCTTCATGAATGTTAGCAAAAACTTTGGTATCTACATCAGCGCGTGAAAAGGTTCTGAGGGAGTTACTGATACTACAAATCCGCTCTACTCCAACTTGCATTGAGAGGAGCATTTTAGGTAAATCTTCTAAAAGGTAATCAATCTCAATTTCTTGAGCTTTTTCTTCAATCTCAGTTCCTTGAGCCGGATAGATCTCGTGGTACAGTCGAATATAGTCAATCAAATCTTGAATTGCTAAATAAGCTTGTTCTAGGTTGCCATTGAGAAAGCCTACAGGATTATTGATTTCGTGGGCGATACCTGCCACTAACTGACCGACGGTTGATAGTTTTTCACTTTGAATTAATTGTAATTGAGTTGCTTTTAATTCTTGAATGGTTCGAGTGAGTTCTGCTGTACGTAGTTCGACGGTGCGTTCAAGTTCTTGTTTTTGCTGTTCGAGTTCTAAACTGAGTCGCCGTAGTTTAAGTTGAGTTTGGATGCGAGCCAAAACTTCTTCTTTCTGAAAAGGTTTGGTAATATAGTCTACTGCTCCTAAATGCAGCCCTTTGACTTTATCAACCGTGTCCGCTAAAGCAGTCATAAAAATGATAGGGATTTTGCAGGTTGCGGGATTTTCTTGGAGTTGGCGACAGGTTTCAAAACCATCAATTCCAGGCATCATTACATCCAGCAAGATTAAATCTGGAGGGTAATTGTGGGCTTGAGCAAGACCGCTTGAACCATCCATTTCCACGAGGACATCGTAGCCTGAAATACTTAAAGCATTGTACAAGACCTCTAAATTAGTGGGATTATCATCAATGACTAAAATTGTTTCCTGACTTAAACGGGCTGACATGCCTAATACTCCTAAATCTCCATCAAGTAAGAAGGTTATGTAATCCAAGATTATTGGTTAATTTCTTGGAGGAATTGGCGAATTTTCTGGATATTAAATTGTTTGACTAGCAAGTCTAGTTTGTTGACAAAAGGCTGATAAGATGCATTGAGCTGACTGAGGCGTTCAAGCTCCTGTTGGATGCCTTTCATCTGTCCGCGCTTGGCAAATTCCAGGAGACTGGTTAGCTCTGAAAGAGGAGGAATTTCAACTTCAGTAGACTGGGTGGGTTGTGCTAGTTTTTCAATTTTTTCCTCGCTGTAGAGCCAACTGAGTTGGAGATGTTTTTCTAGTATCTGATATAACTCCTCGATTTGAACGGGTTTGGCTAAAAAGTCGCTGGCTCCGGCGGCGATACTCTTTTGGCGATCGGCATCAAAAACGCTGGCTGAGGAAACAATTACCGGAAGCTCTTTGAAGGTATCTGATTGGCGTAAAAATGCCAGAAAATCCCATCCGTTTAAGGTTGGCATTAGTAAGTCAGTAATAATGAGGTGGGGTTGCTCTTGATGAGCAATTTCTAGTCCTTCTTGTCCATTGATGGCTTCTAGCACGGTAAAGCCAAGGGGTTGCAATAAGTTTGAGAGGACTGAGCGATTTTCCCAGCGATCGTCGGCGATTAGAATGGTTTTGCGATCGCCTTTATAACCCGTAATTCGTCCGGCTTGAGTGAGGGTGCTAGCTTCTCTCCAGTTGGAAGCGATCGCGCATTCAATCTCAAACTCGAACACACTGCCTACCTTGATTTGGCTGCGAACTTGTAGCGATCCTCCCATCATTTCAACAATCTTTTTGGTAATGGCAAGACCTAATCCCGTTCCTTCCCGCTGGCGCTTGATGTCACCCACTTGCTCAAAGGGGAGAAAAATACGCTCTAGCTGTTCGGGTGTCATGCCAATTCCGGTATCTTCTACGGCAAAATGCAGGCTAATCGATAGGGGGGAAGCTTGAATTTCCCGAACATCCACGCGCAAGACAACGCTACCGGAATCCGTGAATTTAATGGCATTTCCCAAAAGGTTCAGCAGCACTTGACGCAAGCGTTTTTCATCGGTAGCGATCGCAGTTGGCAAATTATCCGGCACTTGATAAATAAACAGAATCCCTTTTTGATCGGCCCGAATCTGACAAATTTCCTCAACTCCCTGTAAAAAAGCGGGTAAATGCAGGTTGCTCAGGTGCAATTCCATCTTGCGCGCTTCAATTTTCGATAGATCGAGGACATCTTCGATCAACGTCAGTAAGTGAGAGCCGCAATTATAAATAATGTCAATTCCGCGTCGATGTTGTTCGGTGAGGTTAGGAGTAACCGCTAAAACTTGAGCGTATCCCAGGATACCATTGAGCGGGGTTCGCAGTTCGTGACTCATGTTCGCCAAAAATTCGCTTTTGGCTTGGTTGGCGACTTCAGCGGTATTTTTAGCTTCTTGAAGTTCTAGAGTTCTGTTGGCTACTCGTTGTTCGAGTTCGTCGTTGGCTAGGCGAAGTTTGGCTTCGGCGGTGCGGTTTTCGTGACTGACGGCGGTAATGACAAAGGTGGTAATAGCGATCGCGCAAATAAAAGATTGCAGTAAAATGAGCGATTCATTGGGGGAGACTTGTTTGGCGAAGGAACCATAACCTTGAAGGGTGCCAAAAATAGCGATCGCCGATACCCCCGTAACTAACAAGGTGGCAAGCCGCGCCTCAAAACGGAAGGCTAACCAAATCAGTGGCGGAATTACTAGGTATTCAATGGCGTAGCCTCCCCAAAAGGCAATGCGACTGACAGCAATTGCCACAATGACAAGGAAGATGGCTTCGAGACTTTGTTGCCAATTCAATCGTTTTTGCTGTTGGGGTTTTTGCAGCCAAGTCACCAGCAGCGGCGCAACGACTAAAATCCCCGTACTGTCTGAAGCCAGCCAGGTTCGACAAATTTCGATAAAAGCATTCCAGGGTGCAATCTCGCTAGAACAGAGGATCAGCGCGGCTAGCAGCGAACTGACTAAAGGACTAACGAGGGTGATAATGATGAATTTGAAGACATCTTGCGATCGCTCTAAAAAGTTAGACCGTTTAATCAAGCGGTGAATCAGATACGTCCCAATCAAGGGAGTAAAGAGATTTGCCGCCGGAATCAGGCTACTGATGAGCAGATTATTTTTAAAAAACAGGACATAGCTAACAATAAAGTCGCTGATATACAGAATCGGCCATACCCGGTAGCCAACCAGCAACATCGCGGCTTGGAACATCCCCAGGGAGGGCCAAAAAACAGAGGCCCCGTTGACGAACATGGTAGACAACCCAATGTACCCCAGATAGAGGTGAACGATGGGGAGGGTGACTGCGGCCAGTAAAAAACGGCGTTGGGTGAGGTTGCTGTTGTTGAGAATAGCCAAACACTTCGGTTTGATTTTGAGTTGCTGCATTTGTAGCGATGAGGTAAACCGTGAGGAATGACAAACTCTACAAGGCTTGCCATGTTCATGATTCCCCAATTGCCTTTTAAGTTAACAAGAAGTTAAGAAATGTATCGATACTCTTTGTAAAAATACAACGACCTGGAGTCGAGTCTCTGGGAAGCAACCCGCAGGTTAGCGCGATCGCCCATCGCCCTGCTTAGAATGGTTAATTGAGACTCCTTATACAGGAACTCGGTATAGAAACGCCTGCGTATGTCTGAACCCAGGCTAACAGCAAAACAGAAAGAAGCGATCGCCAATCGTGCAGGGGGATGTTGCGAGTATTGCCGCTAGTTGCAACTAGACTAAACCTTCGATAAACAGGAATCTTGGGGATTTTGGTCGAAGCGAAAAGTCAAGGCTTGATTGTTGAGGTAAAGCCTCTATTGGACGCTTTGGTTAATGAGGCTGGATTCTGGGTTGCAGAATCTCTACGCAACAGCGTTTTACAGCTTGTTAATGAAATCGATGTGTCCTGATTTTAAGGATTTTCGTGCTATTAATTAGTTTGATAAAGGAGACGATTTAGCAATTCTCTTGTCCCATCAAACACTTGGAGACGAATAACTTTGGGATCGCTAGGTCGCCATGCAACTTGATAGCGGTAATTGCCATTATTCCAGGCATAAACTTGGCGTTGGCTATTGGCTGAAACTGCTGCTCTCCTCAGTGTTATGCTATCGCGTGTCTCCAGATTTACCCCGTAGTAGATAAAGTCATCCCCATTTTTGCCAACAGCCACTAGCCATTCACCATCAGTAAACGCAGCCCTTCTTTCCTGATGACGAGGTGAAAACATTCTACCTAAAAGCTATCGAGCTGCATTTGAACCTATTTCTATCAAAATTCCTTGGACAACTTCTCTGGCAAGACGAGATTGAGAATAGCTAGGAACAGCACTCACACTGAGAGCAACAGTGAGGCAACGACCCAAATCAGCGGCAGCTAGTAGACCAAGCAATACCATCAACCGCTTTCAACTGTCCGCTGCATTTTGTTTGTTAGACGGCTTATATTCATAACCAACTTCAAGTGCATTGCAAAAACTATTGAGGCGATTCAGCAAAGCCTTATAGTAAGGGTAAGCATCATCTCGCTCATCTTGAAGACGGGAGTATAAAGTCAGTTCTGGCTCTGGAGCTAAATGATCCTTGGGAACATCTAGACCCGCTTCTATTAACCGCGTTGCCGCGATCGCAACTAACAATGATGCAATAGTATTAGTCTCGCCTTTATGAAGATCATTCAATCCAGGCAGGATCAATTCTGCTCCCGGCAACTCACTTAAATTCATAACTAATCCTCCTCTAGAGCATCTTCAAAACGCTTAATGAAATTCTCAACTCTGCTTCTAAGCACATCAGGGTTAAGAGAAGGAAATCGGATTAAGTCAGGTGCAATGACTTCAAAGCAATCCCGTAAGTCTTTCAGGGAAAATAATTTTTGTTCGTACATCGCTTGAACATCTTTAATATCACGATCGAATCCCCTAGATAGCTTAGAGAGAGCTTGGGCAGTAAAGTCATAGTGATAAAACGAGATTTGACCTTGTTTGCCAATAAATATACTTCTGTCGCGCCATCCTGGAAGAGGGGGTAAGAAATCTTGTGGAGAAGCCAGCTCAATATTGATGTTTAACTCCTGTTTAAGTGTGGCGATCGCCTGAAAAATACCGGCGGGTTCGGGATCTAGACGAATATCGACATCAACTGTTGAACTACGCTATCCAATCAGGAAAGCACTAGCACCACCTGTAAAGTAAATACAGCCTGCTCCCTGAGCTTCTCTACCCAAGACTTGCATCAGCCGTTGTATCTTCTGAGAGTCAACGTTTGGACGCATAATTTTTTGCCAAAGCACCTACTTAGTCAAATGTCAGCCTTGCATAACAATACTCTACAAAATCTGAAGATCCAAAATCTCCCTGTTGTGCAAGCCAGTTATAGAATTGATGAAGTTTCCGTCTGTCTAACGGCAAAATGCAGCGGCGGCAGATAACCTTTGCAACCTAACCAGCGGTTTTCGACCGTCCGCTGCCATGAAGTGTTAGCCTGCGACATGTACAGCAAATTTTGTGCTTACTTGTTCAAATACAGATTTGTTCAACAAGCCTTGCGGTTTCCTCAAACTTCTGGCGAAACAAACGAATTTGCTCAATCTGATTGTCTGCCCACTTACTTCTATCTCGAAGGCTAACAACTTGCTTATGATGTTCAAGTTGACCAAGAGGAACATTAAGCCACAAACTATTTTGAATTAGTACATTGGCATCCTCAACATCTCCAATCCGAAAGTTTTCAGTGGGTACATTTGCTATTGAGTTGTATGCGGTGATTTGTCTTCCAATTACATCTACAAGATCGTCTTGCACTGCTTCTGCAATTCTGTCATGCATAGTTTCATCAGCTTGGTTCATTTCTTTTTCCCCCAAAGGGGCACCTGCGGCAATCTCATCGGATGTGCGTCTACGCCTAGCAGTATCGAAACCATTAAAAATCCAGCCTGCAAAAATAGGCTGCCCTAAATTATTGAATTCACTAAAATGAGGATTACTCTCCGTGAACCGAGCTAAACCGCTCTGCCAATCACGAATAAAGGAGGGCACCATTTGACCAATTAAACCAACGCAGTAGACGCTGAAATTATCTGAAGTACAAGGAACAATATAGTAATCAGAAGAATAAAAGGCTGCGCGAACAAGCGCACCAAATGAGGGTGGAAGATCGATAAAAACGAAGTCGAAATTTTCTCCTTCTTCCTTCTCAGCCTTCTCAACAATGCGTCGTAGAGCAACATAGCGTGAAAGCCCTGTACCTGAAAGGAGATCCGAACCCACGTTAAGCGAGTCAGCATAAACGTTAAGCCAAAAATCGCCTGCAACAACAGCTACATTTGGGTGGGTGTGAATACCTCTATGTAAAAAGAGTTCTTCGCCTCCTGTATTTTGAAGAAATCGCTGTAAAAAAGATCTAATCGTTGTGCCATATGGCACGTTCTGTGTAGGCAGAGTGTTTACAAAAACTGATTCCCCTAAGACTGCTATAGAAAGATTACATTGCGGATCAAAGTCAATTAGAAGTACTCGCTTACCAAGCCTTGCAAGAGCATCTGAAAGATTCCAGCAGATAGTTGATTTTCCAACACCGCCTTTGTTGTTAAAAATGGAAACTATTTTTGCCATATCAGATACATGTGAAAAATTTCTACGTCTATACGCTAACAGATAACTTTGGCATACGCCCCAACAGGTAGCTCAAGCAGGCTAATGACCCCGTTCACCCGCCGCAGATAACCTCTGCATCATAACCGATCGCCCCCTTCGGTCGGTGTGCAACGGGCTTGTTAGACCGTATCTCACCGATCGCTTATGATCAATGTATCCTCGCGTGTTTGGGAGTTTAAGCCATGTCTCTCGCTGAGTTGCTTCCTTTGGTCAACGATCTAAGCCAGTCAGACAAATTATCACTCTTCAAACTGCTAGCTACACAAATTCCAGATGCTGAACTACAAGTCATCTTTTCTGCATCAGAGTACCCGATTTGGTCGCCCTACGACGCAACGGAAGCGGCAAACATCCTGATGCAGATGATTCAGGATGACCAAGAGGCATCGACTCGTGCCTAGTACAATCGAGTTTCCCTTTTCTGACGATGAAGCATTACCTACGATTCCCATTACCCTGAGTCATGCAGGCTCCTCTGTTTCTACGAATGCACTGCTAGATACAGGATCTACGGTCAATCTCTTACCTTATGGTATCGGGCTGCAATTGGGTGCAATTTGGGGGGAACAAACTGTCCGCTTGCCGTTGGCTGGAAATCTTGCAACGGTTGAAGCATGGGGTTTATTTGTGTATGTTCAAATTGGGCATCTGGAACCAGTTCGCTTAGCCTTTGCTTGGGCACAAGCCTCTCAGATACCCTTAATTCTTGGGCAAACAAACTTCTTTCGAGAATTTGATGTCTGTTTTCAGCGATCGCGACGCACGATTGAAATTGTCCGATTCTAGTAAAGGGTCAATGTGTTGAGATGGGCTGGGTGAGAACTCACTTTTGGTTAGTGATGGGATAAATCGTTTCAACTTTAATCTATCCCTCCATTCTGGACTTTGGGTTGGGGTGTGTATTGTTGGAGGACGTGTTTGAGGTATTGTCCGGTGTAGGAATGGGGGACTTCGGCGATCGCTTCTGGAGTTCCCGCGATCGCACTAATCCCAAAAGAAGAGGGTAGACTGAAGGCGATCGCCATAACTCCCCCACTCATTATCAGAATCCTACAGAATGGAAGATATACATAGCTCAATCAGTTGTCTGACTTGCGCTAGAGCATCTTCTATCTAAAACAGAGTCATTGTGTACTTCATCTCTCCGGCGATTGGCTTCAGCTAGCTAAACTGGACATCTAACGTTCCCAATCACCCGCCGCCAATAACCTCAATGCTCACAGGCAACCTCTCGGCGGTCGGGTGCATTGGGGTTGTTAGGTTGCTGACTGTGTGGTGCCAAACTTACCCGCTCTTTGGGCAAACTTCAAAAGCCAACTCGTGTCGATAAAAACACACGTTGAACTCTGCAAAGAAATTCATGTGTCCAAGAATGACAGGTACATCTCTCGATTCAGTCCAAGCAAACCCAAGTAGCACTGGATGGAATTGAGAGATCGTAGCAGACACAACCAAACCGCGTGAACTACTTCGCCCTAAATTACCACTCAACGGAATTGAGACAGTTTGATTTTCCCAAACTGCCCCTAGCTGTAGACCCATTTCGTAGGGTAGAACATTGACACTCGCACCTGTATCCAGCAATGCAGTCACTTCTTGGGATTGATTGCCCAATGTGAGAGTCAAGGGTAAATATGGCATGATGACAGAGCGCCCAAGACTGTCAATGCGCTCAGTAAAGGAATATCTCTGTCCATCACGCATTAGTCGCTTCCTTCGCTGCCATCAGAAGATCTGACAAGGCTTGAACTGACTCGCTATCTGCTTGAGGAGACCAGACTACTGCCTCAGTTGATGCAAGTTGGTTGAGAAGAACATGCTCTGAAGCAATCCTTTCAGTAGGTTCTAGACTACACCCTTCTTCCCTAGCAACCGCAAGGAGGAGAAAATGGATAAGTCGAAGCTTATCTTGATGAGATAACTGATTAACCGTAGGCAACAGTTCGCTGAGGGACATATTGCTTGCTTCAGAGAATGCATCTTCCATTATAGATTTGATTCTCCTATCAAGCTCAGATCGCGGGTTAGTTCTCATTTTTCGCTTTAAGCACTTCAACAATTTTCTCCATCTGCATTGCTCTTGAGCCTTTGACAAGAACAATATCATGCGGCTCTATAAAATCCTGCACCGATTGACAGGCAGTTTCTGCATCAGTAAAGTGATGCTTTTTAGACGCTGGTAATCGCATTACGGGTATAACTGTATATGTGCGGATTCGGAACGGACAGTTTTGGATCGAAGAAGATTGGACTGAAGAAGGGAGCGCGACTGACTTAGTTCGCGCAGGCGTCCCTAAAGAAGATATTGTGTTAGCCTTCCATGAGCCAAAAATGAGACAGTATACAGAGTTTGCCATAGGGATGCAAACTGCTTAATCTTCTGCTCCATTCTGCACTTCGGGTTGGGGTGGGTATTGTTGGAGAACGTGTTTGAGATATTGTCCCGTGTAGGAATAGGGGACTTCGGCGATCGCTTCTGGAATTCCCGCGATCGCACTAATCCCAAAAGAAGAGGGTAGACTGAAGGCGATCGCCATAACTCCCCCACTCATTATCAGAATCCTACAGAATGGAAGATATACATAGCTCAATCAGTTGTCTGACTTGCGCTAGAGCATCTTCTATCTAAAACAGAGTCATTGTGTACTTCATCTCTCCAACGATTGGCTTCAGCTAGCTAAACTGGACATCTAACGACCCCGTTCACCCGCCGCAGACAATCTCTCGCTCTTCCCGACAACACTTGAACGGTCGGTGTGCAACGGGATTGTTAGACCGCGCTGTTTGCGTAAAGAATTGATAAAATAATGAAGACAGCACTTGAGGAACGGGAACTCATGCTTGGCAATACTTCAATTATCAGCACGTCTCCTGATGTTATGGGCGGTACTCCAGTTTTTGCTGGTACTAGGGTTCCTGTTCAAACGCTTCTAGATTATCTCAAAGCAGGTGAATCAATCGACGACTTTTTAGATGGATTTCCAACTGTGAGTAGAGAACAGGTCATCGCCTTGCTGGAGGAAGCTGGGAAACAGCTAATAGGCATGGTGGCATAGTATAAGGCTCCTGTTAGATGAATGCATTGATCGCAAACTTGCAAGAGAATTTCCTGGCTACGAAGTGAAAACAGTTCCGCAAATGGGATGGGCAGGAGTCAAGAATGGACAGCTTCTTGCTCTTGCGGAAGCAGAGTTTGATATTTTCATCACTGTTGATCGCAACCTGTCATTTCAACAGAATCTGCCACAGTTTGATATTGCGGTAATTGTTTTGCAAGCACCCTCCAATCGTTTAGCTGATCTCAAACCTCTAGCACCTCAAGTTTTAGCTCTTTTAGCTACTGTGGCTAAAGGACAGGCTATAGCGATCGGTGCATGAAAGTATAGGTGGGCAATGCCCACCTTGCTTCTACTATGGTTGACTTCGCTGAGTCAATAATGCCATAAGCATTGACCGTGACTATTCCCCGGTCTATTTTGTCCACACTTCCCAATTATTGCCTCGCTACATAATCCGTTGCTTTCCCTTTTTTTCGGTCTCCAGTTTCATTAATAACTACTGTGATTTTCTTTCCGGTTAACGCCTTTAATGTCAAGAGTAATCATTGAGGTTCAGCAAGCGATCGCATAAATTATTTAACTTTTAATCTCCCCCTCCATTCTGGACTTCGGGTTGGGGTGGGTATTGTTGGAGGACGTGTTTAAGGTATTGTCCGGTGTAGGAATGGGGGACTTCCGCGATCGCTTTTGGAATTCCCGCGATCGCACTCATGCTAAAAGGGTAGACTAGGCTGAGATCGATCGCCATAACTCCCCCACTCATTATCAGAATCCTACAGAATAGAAGATATACATAGCTCAATCAGTTATCTGACTTGCGCTAGAGCATCTTCTATCTAAAACAGAGTCATTGTGTACTTCATCTCTCCGGCGATTGGCTTCAGCTAGCTAAACTGGACATCTAACGTTCCGGCTGAGCGGCTGCAAGTAACCTTTGCAACACCACCAATATCTCTCAACAGTCCGCTCCAGCCGGGTTGTCATGCCGTGTAGCTAATATATTAAAGATCACCTTGATTTAACTCAATAATACTGCGTTGTCTTTGCTCGTTTATAAACTTTTTGAACTCCATGTGTTTTGCAGATAGTTCAGGATCTCTCTCTTGGTATGAAGACGCGTAGCTTCTAGCTTCCTTTTTAATTTTTACAAACGAAGGCATTTTCCTTAACTTTGCTTGTCTAGTGAAAACAAAATGTGTCGATCTTATTTTCCCCTCGCCTTCCTCTTGAGTTGATAAAATGCCACTCTCGTACTGATGCAACTTTATGCTTTTATATCTTTCGTACAATTGCTTTACGTGAGCTTCGTTTTGTTTTGAATGAAATCCTATAATCGAATCTGAGTTGATTACCTGAAAAGAATTTAAGATTTCAATGTCTTCATCTTTTGAAATGCAAGTTACCAAACTTTTTTGCCCATATTTATATACTTTTGGATCATATAGGCAAAGTGTTATTTGAGGAGAGAGGGGAAGAAAAATCTGTAGTCCAGTTGCAGTAATGCTTGTAACTCCAGGATGTTCTAAATCTCGGTAGAGCCAATTGTAGATGAATACAGGATGATCAGATATATAGAACTCTGATGCAGTTTCATTTTTAATAATGTGGCAATCCAAATCTCTTAGGATTATGGAATCAAGCACTCCTTGAACAGTAATTAGAGATGCTAATCGGTCTTGATAAAAGTTGAATCGCCCAGCACTTGCTTCTTCTGGATCAAATCCGTTCAAGCTCAAAAGTTCACGCACCACTGACTCAAGCTGTGAATTTACAAATCCACTTACTCTTTCACTTGCTTCAGGTGTTCTATAAAAAAGGGATAAAATAAATCTGTGTAAAGTTAAGACATCTTCGTCAACTATAGTGAAGTCTCCATCAACGATTTTATCTAGTACTTTTGAAGCTGAACCTTCTATATTTTCAGCCATGAAGGTTTCAACTTCATTGTCCTTACCATAAAAATAGTTTTGTGAGAAAACCTCCTTGACTGACTGGTTATATCTCACAACAGACCTTTCTATATCAAATATATTTATCTTCTTCCCCTTCTTCGCGTCAAAACAAAAATGCTTAAGCAAGCATTGGGGGACATAATGTTGGTTCTTAGTTATTTGCTTACTCATCAAGTCTTTTCAGGCAATACACGAAGGGCTGACTTCCAGGAAACAGCCTTGATATACATCCTAACCAGAGATTGAGCGGCATAACTACTTATTATCCCGACATTTTCTGGATAATCAATCCCCAGAGGACAAAAAACAGAAACTTTCTGTATAATCCCCCCGCAGAGAATGTTATCCAGAAACTTTCCGTATATTTTCCGATGATAGCCAGAAACTTTCGGGATAACATATCCAATCGTCATATTATCCAGAAAGATTCTGAATATCACCCGATGGAAAAACTCCCTAAAAAACTCCTTGAACAAGTCCGTGATGTTATTCGTGTAAAGCATTACTCTTATAAAACCGAAAAAAGCTATATTAACTGGATTAAACGCTATATTTTATTCCATAATAAACGCCACCCACGAGAAATGGGTGGAAAAGAAATTGAATAATTTTTAACTTATCTGGCTGGCAAAAAGGCGATCGCATTACGGGTATAACTGTATATGTGTGGATTCGGAACGGACAGTTTTGGATCGAAGAAGATTGGACTGAAGAAGGGATCGCGACTGACTTAGTTCGTGCAGGCGTCCCTAAAGAAGATATTGTGTTAGCCTTCCATGAGCCAAAAATGAGACAGTATACAGATTTTGCCATAGGGATGCAAACTGCTTAATCTCCCCCTCCATTCTAGACTTCGGGTTGGGGTGGGTATTGTTGGAGGACGTGTTTGAGGTATTGTCCCGTGTAGGAATGGGGGACTTCCGCGATCGCTTCTGGGGTACCTTGAGCGATAATTTCACCACCGCGATCGCCTCCTTCTGGGCCTAAGTCTATCACCCAATCGGAACAGCGGATCGCGTCTAAGTTATGTTCGATGACGATAATGGAATTTCCTTTATCTACCAAGCGTTGCAGCACGTTTAACAGTTGATGCACGTCGTAGAAGGATAACCCGGTTGTGGGTTCGTCAATGAGGTATAGCGTCTTTCCAGTGGCGCGGCGGGATAACTCCGAGGCTAGCTTTACCCGTTGTGCTTCTCCACCTGATAGCGTCGGTGCGGGTTGACCTAATTGAATATAGCCTAACCCGACATCGAGTAGGGTTTGCAGGCGGCTGGCGGCTTTGGGGATATTTTGGAAGGCTTCTAAGGCTTCCTCTACTGTCATATTCAACACATCAGCAATCGAAAAACCCTTATACTTAACTTGCAGGGTTTCCCGGTTGTATCTTGCCCCTTTGCAGACTTCGCATTGCACGTAAACATCGGGGAGAAAGTTCATTTCAATCACGTTTACGCCTTGTCCGCCGCAAGCTTCGCAACGTCCCCCTTTCACATTAAAGGAAAACTGGCCTTGTTTGTAACCTCTGGCTTTGGCTTCGATGGTTTCGGCAAATACAGCGCGGATGACATCAAACACGCCAGTATAGGTTGCAGGGTTAGAACGCGGCGTTCTGCCAATGGGCGATTGATCGATGACAATGGTTTTATCGATGGCGTTGAGGCCTTTAATTTTGCCCAGTGCGGTTGGGAAAGGGACTTTGCGCGTGAGATGATGTTGCAGGGCGGGATAAAGTAACTCGTTAATCAGGGTTGATTTTCCCGAACCGGAAACGCCGGTAATGGTGACTAATTTCCCTAATGGAATTTCGACATCAATCTGCTTGAGGTTGTTGCGGTGGCAGTTTTTTAGGATTAAGCTTTTACCATTGCCCGGTCTGCGAGTGGCGGGAGTGGCGATCGCTCTTCTTCCCGAAAGATACGCGCCTGTGAGAGAATCGGGAGCATCAAGGATATCGTTTAATTGACCTTGAGCTACGATATTTCCCCCATGTACGCCTGCACCTACGCCAATATCGACTAAGTAATCTGCATTGCGGATGGTTTCCTCATCATGTTCTACCACAATTAAGGTATTCCCAATATCGCGCAGCTTAGTGAGGGTTTGTAATAGCCTGCCATTATCGCGCTGATGCAGTCCAATACTCGGTTCATCTAAAACGTAGAGAACTCCGGTTAAACCCGCGCCAATTTGCGTGGCGAGGCGGATGCGTTGCGCTTCTCCTCCCGATAGCGTCATGGCGGAACGATCTAGGGTGAGATAATCTAAGCCAACATCGAGTAAGAATTGCAACCTGGCTTGAATTTCCCGTAAGGCTAAGTCGCCAATTTGTGCTTGTCTGGGGGTGAGTTGCAGTTGGTGAATGCGTTCTAAGCTTTCGCGGATGGAGTGGCTGGTTAAGTCGAGAATGCGATATTGTCCTAAACGCACGGCTAAGGCTTCCGGTTTGAGGCGCTTTCCATCGCAAACCGCGCAGGGTTTATCAATTAAGTAGGGTTCGAGTTTCTGTTTTTGCAGTTCCGATCCGGTTTCTCTATACTGGCGATCGAGGATGGGAATGACGCCTTGGTAGCGTTTGTGATAGCCTTTACTTTCGCGATAGGCGGAGTCGGCTTCAATATAGATTTCATGTTCGGTTCCGTGAAGGATGATGTGTTGTTGTTCGGCGGTGAGTTGGTTCCAAGGGGTTTGAATTTCAAAACCGCAAGCCTTACCCACGCTATACAACAGCGAGAGGTAGTAGGAGTTGTCCTTTTCTGACCAAGGTGCGATCGCCATATAGACAGGCGCGCTAGGATCGGGAACGAGCAATTCTTCGCTGAAGGTTCGCAAACTTCCCAACCCGTGACAATTTGGACACGCGCCATAGGGTGAGTTAAAGGAAAACAGGCGCGGCGAGAGTTCTTCCATGACTGCGCCATGTTCGGGACAGGCGAAGTTTTCTGAGAAGATGAGGGGGGTGGGGGGTTCGCCTTCTGCTTCGGCTTCTGGGAGAATATCGATAATGGCGATCCCTTCAGAATGGCGCAAGCAGGTAGCCAGGGAGTCGGTGAGGCGTTCTTGGATATCGGGTTTTTTGATTAAACGGTCGATAACGATTTCAATATTATGGGTATAGTTTTTATCGAGTTCGATGGAGTCGGATAACTCGATGACTTCGCCGTTGACGCGGACGCGGACAAAGCCTTGGGCGGCTAAACTGGAGAGTAATTTCTTATGGGTTCCTTTCTTTCCCCGGACGACGGGTGCGAGAATTTGGAAGCGGGTGCGGTCTGGAAGTTCTAAAATGCGATCGCACATTTCATCGATCGTCTGTGGCGCGATATTGCGATCGCAGATCGGACAGTGGGGTTCTCCGGCTCTGCCAAATAGTAAGCGCAAGTAATCGTAAATTTCGGTAACGGTGCCTACGGTTGAACGCGGGTTATGGGAAGTAGACTTTTGATCGATGGAAATTGCCGGACTTAACCCTTCGATAGCATCCACATCCGGCTTATCCACTTGACCTAAAAATTGTCGCGCATAAGCACTCAAGGACTCAACGTAGCGGCGCTGTCCTTCTGCGAAGATGGTATCAAAGGCGAGGGATGACTTACCAGAACCGGAAACGCCAGTAAATACGATCAGGCGATCGCGCGGCAGTTCTAAGTCTATATTCTTTAAATTATGCTGTCTGGCTCCCCGTATCCGAATAGTATTCTGACTCGCAGCATGATGGCCATTCTGAGAGGCTTGGGGTAGCGGATCGGATAGGTTCGCCGGATGAGACATGGGAAGAAGGTGCAGCAATAGTCCTTAACAATTCTAGCGATCTATTTTGGAGTGCGGAGAAGTTGGGGCAAAGTATCGAGTGCTTTTGCCTAACTTCTCGCCTTGTTACAATGGCGATGTGCGATCGCCCATACCTGAAATGCCAAAAAAGCTGCACTCTCAATCTCCTTGGACGATTACTAAAGCTGCTAAGGTTAGGTTAACGGTTTTCTTATTACTACTCATCGCCTTTGGAGTATGGTCGGGTTTTGTTTTTTCCGAACCCATGACTCCAGAACAAGCAACCGATCGATCCAAGTTTTTAGAAACAGTTTATAGCCAGGGAAACTATATTGAAGCCGGAATTTGGGGAATCTTTTCTCTCGGATTTGCAATCCGCTTTTTCCGTCGTCCTCCAGCCGAAAAACAGCACGCATTCGTTGCGGCGATAACCTTTTTGCTGTTTGGAATTTCCGATATAGTAGAAGTGCATACAGGCGGTTGGTGGCGTCCTTGGTGGTTATTATTATGGAAAAGCGCCTGTATCTTGTCTATGATTATTTTGCTATTTACTTATCGATTCAAATAATGTATAAAATTTACCTTGATAGATGTTGCCTGAATATCATATAAAAGTAGTAGCGAGTAATCCTGGCCCTAAGATGAGACTACTCTAGAAAGTTAGATGATAGGGTGATGAGATTGGCACAAATTGACTCAACAAACCGATCTCCATGTCTACAAAACTATCCCCGCTTGCGTCTAATTCTTCTCTGGCTTCCTTTTATCTAGGTTGTGCAGTTTGGGCGTATAAAGGTTGGGTGGGGGAATTTTATCCTAAAGGGAGTCGCGCTGGGGACTTTCTGCAATTGTATAGCCAGCGATTAACGGCAGTTGAGGGGAATACTACCTTCTATGCTACCCCGAACGCAGAGACGATCGCGCGTTGGGCCGAACAGACGCCACCGGGGTTTAAGTTTTGTCTGAAGTTTCCCAAAGCTTTAACGCACAATGGCTTGCTGAAACCTGCAATACCGGGCGCGATCGCATTTTTAGAGTTAGCACGCGGTTTAGGCGATCGCACTGGCCCTGTTTTTGTGCAACTGCCACCCAGTTACACTCCGGCTCATCTGGATGACCTTAGCAAATTTTTCACAACCTTGCTGTCTTGTGGGATACCGTTAGCGCTAGAAGTTCGCCATCCCGACTGGTTTACAGAACCCCACGCCAGCGAACTCAACTCGCGACTGCACCAGCTAGGGGTGGGGCGAGTTTTATTAGATTCTCGTCCGATTTACAATTGTCCTGACGATCCGCAACGCACCTGGGAACGGAAGAAGCCGCAACTCCCCTTACAACCCGTGGTGACAGCCCCTTTTAGCTTAATTCGATTTGTCTCCCATCCAGAGCAATCTTTTAACCCTCCCTACCTCGACGAATGGGTTGAGACTGTGGCAAATTGGATACAGCAAGGTACGGAAACTTATTTTTTCGTTCATTGTCCGATCGAAGCGCGATCGCCTCTGGTAGCGCGTCATTTTCAACAATTATTAGAAAAACGAGGGGTATCCGTTCCTCCATTACCTTGGGAACAGTTCGATGCGGGTTTTAATCAACTGAGTTTATTTTGAAGCTTCAATGAATGAGACTGTGGAAACTTGGATTCTTCTCCTGAATGTTGCTACCTTGGTTGCGGTTTTATTTTCCCTAACTCGTCAACCTTCAGCAAACCATTCTCAAAAGCAGCATTCTTTAGATTCCCATTCCTCGATTCCTAGAGATCGGGAAATGCTAGAACGCATCGATCGCAAACTCGATCGCGTTCTCCAACACTTAAACTCTCATTCCCATAAATCCGATCTAAGTACCGCAGAACTTCAAAAAAGCCTTGCTACAGAAGTTGATGTCATCTTAATCGAAGTTCCCAGTGAATCTAGAATTTCAGTGTTACAAGCTGTCAGAGAGTTAACGGGTTTTGGTCTGCGGGAAGCTAAGAATTTAGTGGAATCCACGCCTCAGCCAATTTTAAGATATGTGAGTCTAGAAGATGCTGAAAAGGCAGTTCAGAAAATAGCAAATGCTGGAGGAAAAGCTCAAATTCACTACTAAAAATTGCGATTGAATTAGATGTAAATTGATTGCTGTGACGTTTGATTTGTAGATTTAAAAGCGATACAGTAAATTAAACAATTAAATTATTGCAAGTAGATTTCAGGCTCGTTGTCAACTTTTCAGTTTATTCAAAAAATCTGTTAGCAAGCTTTTTTCTTGAAAAGTAGCTCTAATCGTATCCTGGTTGCTGTAATCAATAATAACCTCAAATCTTTCAAAACTGCCCCTAGGATTCTCAATGTCGAGCGTATCAAGATTGTCTAATATCTCATCAATAGTTTGAAACTCATATTTTATTCCAAAAAGAGGCATCAAAACAATTTTTGTAATATAACGCTCAAGGCGATTTTTAAGTCTATCCATAAATCTATCGACTTCAGGTTTTGAAATTCGCATTAACCCCTGGCGAATTTTTTCCTTCTCTGCACTCGTGAGATTCGCTAACCGTTTAGATGCAACCGTATAATTCTCGTCTGGAGTATTTTCATCAAATGCAATATTAAACCCAATGTCATGGAAAGTATCTACTACATCTTGATAAGGAATATAAATGACTGCAAATCCATTATTTCTTAATTGATCCAAAGCAGGTTTTGTAAAATCACCCGCTAGCACGGCTCCATAGAAAGGGGCAGAAAGATGATGAAGTTCAATAATAGGAAGGATTGCCCCTTGAATTTCTTGAGCTTTGTTTCTAGAATGCTTTGTATATCTACGCCATGCAGACTCAATAAAGGCTACAGGTCTGCCAAGCTGTTCATCAGTACCCTCAATTTCAATCACAAAATCCAAGTCGTGCTTGTTACCATATTTATCTTCCCATGTCACTTTTTTTCCTTTTCTGGCTGGGCGCGATCGCTGCCAATCAAGATAGTATTTGCGAGATTGAGCAAACTGTTGAAGACGGGGCTTGAGAATATCATCAAGCACAATTTCCTCAAGTAACTTACCTAAGTTTTGACCAAATTTGTGGGAGGGAGATTGTGCCATACTCTAAGCTTCTATCCAAAGCCATCCTTCTTGTAGCGGTACATTATGTTTTCTATTTTTCCACTTGGTATTACGTTGTCGGATCTGTTCAAAAGACCAAGATTCAAATCCAGCCGCGATCGCTAGTTTGCCAAGCCACTTCTCAACAGGAACATAAACGCCGTAAGGTGCTGAGTCTCCTATAACAAAACAAATTTTACCCCTTGATTGCGTCACTCGACGCAGACTGTAAAACACCTGTCCCATATCAACAAAATAGGCTGCAATCATCGTATGATAAGCCTTATTTCCTGCTTTCTGTTCTCTGATTTTCGCTAGGTCTTGACAAATAGGAGCCAATTCATTTCGGATTGGACTGAGAATAGAGTTGGAAATAAGTGAATCTAAGTTTAGTCGTTCCTTTGAAGCATGTTGCGAACTTGAGCAGAGGAGGAATTTACGAACCACTTCATGTAAGTCTCCCCAAGAATTTACTTCACCCCAAAATGTCATTTCAAGGCGCGTAGCATCTGCATAATCGTAGTTGTTGGCATAAGGTGGGGAAGTAATGACTAAATCAATACTACAATCGGGAATCGTTGTTAATACTCTAGCATCTCCTTGCATCAGATTAGCCTGACTGACTGGAGCAAGAGATTGTAGGTAATACATATCTTCTTGCATTAAATCAACCTGTTTTTCAAGTGCCTCAAAGGGTTGATTAACTTTGGTTTTGCGATGATTTGGAAGAATATATTGCCATTGGGCTGTTCCAACGTGGCTGGATGCACGCAGACTTGCAGATATTGCCAGAAAAGTGAGAGATTGTAATTCCTCAGATAAACACGGAGCAAGTTCTAGGTAAGCTTCTTTAATTCTGAAGAGGTCGATTAATACCTCCTCGGTGTAGCATTTTTTGAGTAAAGCTGGAATATTATCTGGAAGGTTAGGTTGAAGATTGAGCGCAATTTCCTGAAGATTGCTTGCTGCGCTTAAAAATTCCTGAATGTTAACTCCCCACGATAGTTTCCCTTTCGCAAGTTTGTAAACAAAAGGATGGGCTTCTACTCCATAAGACTTGATGCCTAGTCGATCGCTAGCAATAGAAACTGTCCCTGAACCTACAAACGGATCGAGAATAGTTTGGGGTTTCAACTCTGTCATAATTTTTTCAACCCAATCGGCTGAAAATCCTGCTGAATAGCGAAACCAACGATGAACGGGGAGTTTCAGATTGTCGCGAAAAGTCCCCGATCTCGCCTCAATTATTTTTGATTGAGGGTTTTGAGGAGATTCTGGTACCCAGTTGAAAAGCTGAAGCTGAAAGGGCGTAGTCATTGTTTTAGTTGCTGCAATTGCTGACGATCGCTCTCAACATCCTCAGAGCGATCGCCTACCCTGTCAACTCCTCGCTAAACGAATTGCAGGGGCGTAAAACAGCGAACGAAAATCCGCTTGACGCTGCGTTCGGGGTTCTGGGGCATCATCCCACAGAGACTCGTAATAGAAGAACGATACACCCAAAGCGCGATCGCGGGCAGCCCGGACTTTATTTTGTACAAGGTACATCGGAACCGGGCGATTTCTTAACCCTGTTAGCACGCCAACGCCTGTGGGAATCTTCCTCTGGGCTTCTTGGATTTCCGGGCGCATCAACTGATCGATAAAACTTGACAGATTGGGGCGATAAACCTGCACAATCAACTCATCAACAATCCCCTGACGCACCCACGCCAGCCAATCTTGCAAATAGGTATTGTACGCCGTCACATAGGGATTGGGAGAAACCGAGAAAATTGCATTCGGCTTGCGTTGCTTCACCGCCTGGTTGAGTTTCGTCATAAACTCGGTGATTTTGTTCGCCCGCCAGCGCACCCACTCTGGATCTTGGGGATTTGCAGGCGCATCTTTTTTCGTTTCCTGCTTATACAGCGCCAAGGTGTAAGCATCATACCCAAACTCATTGGGTAAGCTGGTGTGATCGTCAAATTGCACCCCATCGACGTTGTACTTGCTGACGGCTTCTACCACCAAGTTCGTCATAAACTCCTGTACCTCTGGGCGGAAAGGATTCATCCACACCACCTCGCCAGCCGCACCTACCCAGGTTTGACTTCCATCCCGGCGCTGGGTGAGCCATTCAGGGTGGTTGAGGGCGAGTTCCGAGGTGGGAGGTGTCATGAAGCCAAACTCGAACCAGGGAAGCACCAGCAAGCCTTGGCGATGGGCTTGAGCAATCAAGTCTGCTAGGATATCTTGACCTTGCAATCCCGTGCGGATAAACGGTTGAATATCGGCGCGTTGCGCTACAGCACTTGGATAGAGGACATAACCGGAATTCCACACCACCGGATAAATCGTGTTGAAATTCAGCCGCGCCAAATAATTGACAGCCTCTTGCAATTTAGTGCGATCGCGCAGAACAATCTCATCATTGGTGGTCATCCACACGCCCCGAATTTCTGGGAAACTGGGAGGAGGCGTCAGGGGTGTAGAGGCGATCGCAGGTATCGCATAACTGGTTAAAAAGCACGCCAGACAGAACCAAGAAAAAGTCTTAAACGCTTGTCTGTGCCACCGTTCAAAGCGCGTTTTCCACCAATCTTGAGAGATGAAGCACAATTTCATAGGCTTGACGAATGTGTGAGCTATCGAACCCAAAATGGGCGAGCGTAAATTGACATGGAGGTCAATACAAACTCTTATATTTACTTCAAAATGCCCGTTTAACAGTACGTATTTGATGAGAAATACTGAGGGTAAGCATAGAAAAAGGTCATCCGTACAGACAACCTCAACCGCTTGCAAAGCCTGTAACCCATGCTACAAGCCGCTCAAAAGCGTATATTAGTTTTTACTATCAAAAAGTGCGATCGCTTTCGTTGTTCTAAAGATCCCCTCTTCCCCCATCCTCTCCTAAGAAGGATACTCTGGCCGAACCCCTTGTTCAAACGCCATCCAAGCTTGTTTTAATGCCAAAGGTGCAGGCGACTGGGCATCATACACAACAATCACATTGGTTAAATTGCGCCCAGGTGCAATCAAAACATCGCCGCGATACGCCAACCCCATCGACGCACCCCCATCTAAATTCATCGCCTCGACACATCCCAAGCCTTGCATAATTTCGGCTTCTTGCTGCAAAGACAAACTTGCCAAAAAGCTAACTAAATAAAGTTGTTTCCTAGAAGCCGGAAACCCAATCGCCGTGCGGTATCCTCGATCTAAGACGTGAGGATCGGTAAATCCTTCTGACTTTGGCGCTAACCAAACCTTACCTTGTTTCAACAAGCGCGGCCCGCAGGTTAAGGAAAACCAATGTTGATTCCACTCTGGCTTCCCATCCACCTTCGCGGTAATCATCTCTAACTCGCGGTTAGCCGTGATTCCTAACGTCGTTCCGTGATTCTCCCAACGGCTGTATTTCAGGATTTTCCCGCCAGCCACCAAATTACCCATGACTCGCTTTTGGGCATCTTTGCTAAAAAAGGTGCCATTGGCAACCACAGCCGCCTGGTGACGCTGTACCATAGGCGCAAAAGCCTCATCCCCGTTCGTTGCAACAGCACTATTCGCCTGGGATGCATTATTCGCCAAGCCAATAGTTAACAAGTTTTCTGGATCGTTGAGGTCAATTGTGGTTTGATAAAACTGCACCCCGGCTAGCGTTTTAAGCTGAACTTCCACAGGCTTGCGAACTGGAGGCGCAACCGGGGAAGGAGACGCCACCGGAGAAGGAGTTGCAACCGGGGAGGGAGACGCCACCGGAGTTGGGGAAGGGATGACTGGGGGAACGGTAGAAGTAGCTGTCGTGACTAGAATTTTAGGCAATGTCAAGCCAATGTGGGGTTCTAGCCAGACAATCCCTTGATTTAGCAAAGCATAGAGGCGCTGGCGATTTTGCCAAACAGAAAGCCATTCTGCTAATAGGGTGCTACCTGCAAAACCGATCAAAAAGAGAAAGGCTCGCCGACCTATTTTGCTAGAAGTGGAAGTACGATGAGCTTGAGGCATAACTGCAAAGTGCTTCTCTAAGTGCTGAGTGTAAAGTGCTGAGTGCTGAGTTACAGCATTTTCCAGGTTCGTGAAGTACACTTCCTTCAAAGTCCCCCTTACTAAGGGGGATTTAGGGGGATCGTGCCGTATGTCATCCAATCAAAAAACGCTATAGAAGATGCCTTTTCAACCATGATTGCATCTGGGATAGTGCTTAACGATACTCCAACTGGAAAATTAACCGCTACCACCAAGCTCACTAGGGCGATCGCTAGACTCAACCAACGGGTGAACCTAGCAACCGAAGGAACAATGGATCTCCGATTTTTGTTTCCTCTGCTATTAGCATTGCTTTCATTGCGGCAAATGTTTTCTAAAAGCCCTCGACTGAATACTGCTCCCTGGTATATTCTGGCATGGTATGCCTTTGATAGTTTCATGAAATTGAATAGCCAGGAAGATAAAGTGGCAACACCTGAAATGCAAACCAATGAAACACAAACCTTGAATACTCACAATCCCACTAAAAATCGTAAAACGAAAGTTTGAGGAGAGGGAAAGGGAATTCATCAAGACCAGTTGTTAGTGCTCCTTATACTCTCTTCAAGTTGGTGATCCCGTTTGAAATCACCTAAAGCACTATCGCACATGGCTCTATGACTCACATTAAATCTACGCTCACGCCACCTGAAACTGTTAATGATATCGATCGCTTTCTGGTTTGTGGGTTAGGTAGTTTAGGACAATATTGCATCCTCAACCTCAAACGATTTGCTCTCGGTGAGTCTAAAATTCATGTGGCGGCGATCGACCAACAACAGCCTCAGCAATGGGAAGTGCAGGATTTGTCAAATCTGCTGTTAGATCAATTGGTTTTAGGTGATTGTCGCGAGGATGCTATATTGCTGCAAGCCGGAGTGCAACACTGTCGCGCGATTTTGCTCGTTACCAGCAATGATACGGTGAATGTCGAAACAGCCATTGCAGCTCGGCGCTTGAATCCCCAGATTCGGATTGTGATGCGTTCCTCACGGCAGCATTTAAATCAACTGCTGAAACAACAATTCCTCGATTTCGCTGCTTTTGAGCCAACCGAGCTTCCGGCTTCCTCCTTTGCCCTGGCAGGACTACAGCAAGGGATTCTGGGCTGCTTCAATATCGATGATTACCGCTTTCAGGTGGTTGAACAAACTGTTCTACCAAAGGACTATCGCTTTGATGGGTTTCTAGTCACTTCCCTCCGCAAGCGCACCTATCGCCTGCTTAGCTACAGTCCTGCTCATGCTAGCCAGATTCCGACTCGCGACTTCTATCAGTGGGCAACCTCAACCCGGATTATCGCTGGAGATACGATCGCCTATATAGAACTAATCGGACAAAATCCCTCATCTGCTACATCAGAAATCATTGCGCTAGAACACCCGTTGCAGGTGATAAAACAACAAATCCGAACCATCTTACAGCGTAACTGGCGAGATAATTTCCAGAGGTTAGGGGAATGGTTGCAAGCCCAACGCAGTCGGCAAGTTGTCGCGATCGGCATTTGTATTGCCGCATTACTGTGGTCACTTGGTACAATTTTGCTCAAACATTCACTCAATCTGTCCTGGCAACAAGCAACCTCAACGGCATTCGTTTTGCTCCTGGGTGGGTATGGCGATGTATTTGGGGGATTAGCGCAAGATTCTGTACCAGGGTGGGTGCAGTTTTTTTGCGGCGTGATTTCTCTTGCCAGCATCGCATCAGTTTTAGGCGTATTGGGATTAATTACCGATCAATTGCTCAGTTCCCGCTTTGATTTTTGGTATCGTCGTCCTGCTATTCCCCGAAAAGATCATGTAGTGGTAGTGGGGTTTGGAGGGATAGGACAGCGAGTTGCAGCGATCTTACAAGAATTCAAACAACCTGTGGTTGCTATTACCGACCGGATGGAGAATATCCAACGTTTTCCTCAAATTCCTTTGTTGGTAGGGGATACAATTTCTGAACTGATGAAAGTCAATCTGGCAGCCGCTAAAAGTGTGGTGGTGGTTACAGACGATCAAATGCTGAATTTAGAAGTAGCGTTGATGGCACAAAACCAAGCCAAGCAAGCACAGCGATTGATTGAGTTAGTGATTCGCACATCCGATCAACGATTTAGAAATAATGTCTTAAATCTTTTGCCGCACTCAAAAGCGTTTGCAGCCAATGAACTTACTGCCGAAGCCTTTGCTGGAGCCGCTTTTGGTGAAAATATTTTAGGCTTATTTCGATTGAATCATCGAACCATTCTAGTGACCGAGTATTTGATCGCTGCAAATGATACTTTGATCGATAAATCATTATTTCAAGTTGCTTACGGCTACAAAGTTGTTCCCGTGTTCCATCAGCGATCGAATCAAATGTTTGAGGATGCTGCCGAATATTTTCCTCCAAATGAGCGTCAACTGCACGAGGGTGACCGACTCGTTATTTTGGCTTCCATAGACGGATTACGCCGCATTGAACACGGAGATTTGGCTCCACCTCGTCGGTGGCAATTGACAGCCCAAAAACCGCTCAACTCATCTTTTCTATACTATTGCGGTAATGACTTAGCCCGCATCTCGGGTTGTAACCTCACAACAGCAAGAGCCTTTATGGAAAACTTACCCGGAACCATCAACTTGTTCATGTACGACTACCAGGCACACAAACTCCAGGAAGAACTGAGCCGCAGGCTACCGATCGTCCTTACCCCTCTGCCCTCCCAGGAACAATAAGGATCGTGGATTAAGGCAATGTCAAGCCAACGTGGGGTTCTAGCCGGACAATCCCTTGATTTAGCAAAGCATCGAGGCGCTGGCGATTTTGCCAAACAGAAAGCCATTCTGCTAATAGGGTACTACCTGCGAAACCGAGAAGAAACAGAAAGGCTCGCCGACCTATTTTGCTAGAAGTGGAAGTATGATGAGCTTGAGGCATAACTGCAAAGTGCTTCTCTAAGTGCTTTTCTAAGTGCTGAGTGTAAAGTGCTGAGTGCTGAGTGCTGAGTTAAAATCGAGTGAGTCTCATCCTTTGAGCAGTTGAGTCTATCCTAGCCTTGCTGAGTACAGCCATAGCCCAGAATTAGACGAATGTTCTATTGATTCCCACAAACCTAACAAGCGCAATTTCAGGTTGATGCCGATCATTCTGGGTGGCGAATTTACCCCTTGACGCCGCTGCTGATATCGGTTGCCACAATATACCGTTGCACAAAGGCGAATAAGATTAAGACAGGTAAAATTGAAATGACTGAACCTGCGGCGATTAACCGCCAGTCTAGCGAGTCTGTCCCCCCTAAAAAGGCTACACCAAGGGGAAGGGTATACATTTCAGGTCTATCTAAGACGATAAGCGGCCACAGAAAGTCACTCCAAGACCCGATAAACACAAAAATCGCTAAGGTTAATAAGGCGGGACGAATGGCGGGAAGCATGACGTGCCACCATATCCCCAGTTCGGAACAACCATCCATTCTGGCGGCTTCTTCGAGTTCTTTGGGAACGCCGAGAAAGGCTTGACGCAATAGGAAAATCCCAAAGGCGGAGGCTAAGGCGGGAAAAATGACGCCTAAGTAGGTGTTTCTGAGTCCTAACTGTACGGTGAGGACGTACAGGGGAATCATGACAATTTGAAAGGGGATGAGGATGGTGGCGACAATGGCGGTAAATATGGCATCTCGTCCCTGGAATTTCAATCTGGCGAGGGGATAGGCGGCTAAGGCGCAAAATAACAGGTTTAAGCCGACGGTTAAGAGGGCGACTAGGCTACTATTCCATAAATAGCGTCCGAAGGGGTTGGCTCGCCAAACGGTTATGAAGTTTTGCAGGGTGGGAGATTGGGGAATCAGTTGGGGAGGGTATTGAAAGATGTTTTCACTCCCAGACTTGAGGGAGGTGCTGACGAGCCACAAGAGAGGCATTAACATTAAAAGGGCGATCGCACTCAGTACCAGATACAGCCAAATTGAGGAGTAGGACTTAACTTTCATTGAGGTGCTTGCCAGTAAAAATTAGGGCTTGGTTGGGTTAACAACGTTGATGGGTTGCTGCTGCAAACAAGATTGCAGATTGGCAATGAGTTCTTCCCCTAATTTAATCCCTGCTTCTTCGGTATTATAGGCAATATGTGGGGTGGCGATCGCGTTCTCTAGGTTCGCCAATGCCTGAATATTAGCATTCGGTTGGGTGCCAACGGGTTCGTTTTCAAACACGTCTAAGGCTGCGCCAGCAATCCGTTTTTCTTGGAGCATTTTCAATAAGGCGGTTTGCTCAATGACTGCGCCGCGTGCAGTATTAATTAAGTACGCAGAGGGTTTCATTAAGCTGAGGCGACGCGCATCTAAGAGGTGATGCGTCTGGGGAGTGGCTGGTAAGTGCAGGCTTAAGATATCGGCAAATGCAATCTGTTTGTCGAGTTCTTCGGAAGGGGTTTGAGAATGGGTATGGCTGACTTCCATCCCGAAGGCTTGGGCGAGTTTTTCAACCCGTTTGCCAATATTGCCATAACCGATTAAAACTAGTTTTTTACCGCTTAATTCAGTCCCCACAAAGTCTAAGGTTTGCCAGTTTCCAGCTTGTAGGGAACGATGGGCGGGAAATAGTTTTTTAGTGAGGGCTAGAATTAAGCCAAGGGTGTATTCTGCAACGGCATCTGAGTTATGGGTGGGGCAATTAAGGACGCGAATTCCGGCTTGGCTGGCGGCTTTGACATCTACGGCATCGTAACCCACGCCCGGAACAACAATATATTTGAGGCTAGGCGTTTTTTGAATAACGTTAGCATTAATTTCGACCCAGGCGGCGGTGATGATTTCTGCCCCCGCAATCCGCTGAATCACTTCTTCTTCGCTGTCGGGGATATCCGGGTAAAGGGTGACATCTCCTAGGCGTTCAATTTGTTGATAGGCGGCGTCTGGGATATAGATGTAGTCAGGGAGAACGATTTTCATTGAGTTTAGCTGGTGGCGATCGCTCTTGTGGTAAACGCGGGGGCTTTCACGCCCGGTTCAAACACTTGATGGGCGAAAACTTCCATCTCTTCCGGCTGCACCGCCCCAAAAAAGGTGGCAAAGGCAACATCAGCCGCATCGCGCCCGGTACCAATCCGAATTAAACCGCTTTGGGGGGCTAATCGGGTGGCGTCGAAGATGTACCAGCGATCGCTTAAATACGCCTCAAAATAAGCATGAAAATCGGGTGGTGTCAAGTTATAGGCATAACCGGCAACAAACCGGGCGGGAATATTTAACGCCCGACAAAAGGCAATTCCTAAATGGGCAAAATCTCGACAAACGCCAGCCCGTTGCGTTGCAGTATCGTAAGCTGAGGTTTGGGAGTCGGTACTGCCAGAAAGATACTCCACTTTCTCATAAATCCAGTTGCAAATCGCTGTCACTCTCGAAAAGCCGGGTTGCAAGTCGCCAAACTCGCTTTGTGCCATATTCCCCAACTTGTCAGACTGACAATAGCGGCTGGGATAAAGATAGGGTAAAACTTCTAGGGGTAATTCCGCAGGCGGTACTTCCTGCACCGTTTCCGACTCTACATAGACATGGCTTAACTCTACCGTGGCATTGTAGGAAACGCTCAACTTCCCTAAAGGAGCATTGATCCGAAAATACTGGTTTTCGACAAAGGAAAGCCCATATTCTTCTCGATCCAGAGGCGGATCGACTTCGAGGGTTTCCTTAAGAATATTTTGATAGTCGTTTTGAATAACCTTCAGATTAAAAATTAACGTGCTAGGTTGATGAATGCTGTAACTTAGCTTACACCCCACATTAAATTTCATAAGCCGCGAATTGCCCTGTAAGAGTCCTCTCAAGTTGTAGCGAATCTAGGGCAAGTTTTCCGTCAACCTTAGTACAGATTTTTCAGTTGTAATACTTGCCCATCCATCAATTTTGAAAGCCCATTTAGCCCTGCTGTCACTAGCGCCCTAAATTTCGCTTCATCTCGTCTAACTCAGATTCAGTTTCCCAACGATTAAAGCGTTCTTCAAGCGGATCGGCTGCATCTCGACTGGCTGCAAAACTTTGGTTCCAACCGGGAGGCGCTTCCCAGTTTTGTTTTGCTTTTGTCTGTGCCTTCGCCGCTTGAAATTCAGTCGCTTTGGCTTTAACTTCTTGACGCCGCTGTTGAATTTGTCGCACTAATTCTTGAGCTTTAGTAATGCGTTCCTTACAGCCTTGCATTTTACCCCAAAGCTGATTGCCTTGTCGCAACAAAGAAGCCTCTCGCGCTTGGGCAGGTTCTACTAAATCCCAACGATTGGCTGCTTTCGCTTTTTCAATACGAGCGTGCCAGCGTTGAATTTCTTGAGCAGTGGCTAAGATATCATCCTGTAGCTGTTTTTCGCGCAACTGTTCTTCAGAAATCAGGCGGAGGGTGCCGTCTTCTTGCTGTTGCAATTGTTCTTCTAAAATGGAGAGTTCCAACTGAGGATTGTTGCGAAGAAACTCATCCAGTCGGGTTTCAAAAAAACGGCTGACATCTTCAAAGATTCCCACAACAATCACCCCTATTAACTTGCAACTAATCGCGTTTCAATTGTAGAAATAGACTGAACGCCAGCTCCTCCGCCTTCTGTTAGAACTTCTGTCCAACATAAACAGAACGGACTTCCCCGTTGCGACGAATGACGGCTTCTTGGTTGGCAATTTCGACAATTGTCCAACCGTTGCCAATTTGTTCGCCAACGCCGACTCGACGAGTAGCACCCTCAACTTCAAATAGGGCAGCAGAGCGATCGCCCAATTCCAAAACCCCAACCAGCGTATGAACCTGTTCGGGAATGGGCGGTAACGCTGGAGAGGGGGCAACTGCCACATTCGGCAAGCTGGGCGGAGGAGGGGGTGCAGGCATGACTGCCACGGTTGGCGGCGCAACGGCTGGTGCGGGCGCTGCGGGCGCTGCGGGTGCCGCTACCACGGTGGGCGGCGGAGCAGGCGGTGGGGGTTGATAAACGGGGATATACACCCGTTCTAGCACCGTTGGCACGCGATTAGAGGCTTGGGCTTGACGATCGATCTCGTCGTTGGCAGGTGCCGGGTTTGAGGTGGGATTGGGCGTAGCGGCGGCTGTTGCAGCTTGGCGATCGATCAGTTCGAGCGATCGCTGCATGTAGTTGGCAAATTGCGAATTCGCGTTCGCCTCCACCTGCGGGCTGACGGGTTCTACAGGGGCAGGGGCAACGGCGAGTTGCCAGCGAGTCAGGGGTTCTATCTTCCCTTGGGTTGCTGCCCACAGGATTAAAGGAACGGCGATCGCAGCGCCTAGGGCAAGCAATAGCACCCGATCCAACGTGCTACTGCGCGAGGGGGGTAACTCTGGTTGTAAAACTGTTGCGGGTATGGGAGCCACTTCTGGTTGAGGCACGGGGGCGGGTACCTCTACCGCCTCGCGGGGAACGACAGGCGCTTCTACCGAAATGGGAGTTAAGGTGGCAGGTAAGCGAATCGATTGAATCTCAAGAGGCTTTAACGAAACGTATTCGGGCTGTACGGGTTCCGTAGGTAATGCAGTTCCTCCCTCTAAAACATGGTCGATTTCTGCAAATAGCTCGTTCATCAAGCTATCCGCATTGGTTTCCATTGACCACGGCTGAAGAGAAATTGGGTCTTCCGGGAGGTCAGAGGTAATCCGGCTAGGGCTTACATTCTGAGGCATAGATGGGCTAGTACAATCGCTGCTCGTCAATCCATTCTATGCCAAGGAGTGGGTTTGTGCTGACGATTCTTTTAAATTCTTCGGAAAACGGGGTTATTTTTCAACAGCCACCGGAGCAGCCGCATTAGCCGGCAGGCGATCGCGCAATTCCAGGTAAACCAGCAAAGCATTGATATCAGCAGGATTCACGCCCCCCGTTCTCGCCGCTTGACCAATGGTAAGCGGTTTGACTTTCGAGAGCTTTTCTCGCGATTCTTTCGAGAGAGTGGCGATCGCCATATAGTCTAGATCGGCTGGCAGTGAGCGATGGGCGGCTCTGGAAATTTGCTCAATTTGGTTTTGCTGGCGTTGAATGTAACCCGCATATTTAATATCAATTTCTGCCCCTTCCCGTTCGGCTTGGCTCAATTGTGGGTTGTTTAACCCATAGTGCTGCAAGTCCTGATAATGGAAGCCTGAGCGCCGCAACAAGTCCGCAAGGGTAATTGACCCTTTAATCTTTTGTTGGGTGTCTGCGGCGATTTGCTGACCCGTTTCCTCGCCTTCTTTAATGCGGGTTGCCTGGAGGCGTTCTTTCTCCGCCACAATTTGCTCCATCTTATGGGTAAATAACCCCCAACGGCGATCGTCAATCAACCCCACCTCTCGCCCCAGGGGAGTCAACCGCCGATCCGCATTATCCGAACGCAACAGCAAGCGATACTCCGAACGCGAAGTCAGCATTCGGTAAGGTTCGCGCAAATCTTTGGTACACAGGTCATCAATCAGCGTCCCAATATAGCTTTCCTCGCGGGGAAACACGATTAAATCTTGACCCCGAACAAACCGCGCCGCATTGATCCCAGCGACGATTCCCTGAGCCGCAGCCTCTTCATAACCCGTCGTGCCATTAATTTGACCCGCACAAAATAGCCCTTCAACCGTCTTAGTCATCAAGGTTGGATAGCACTGGGTTGCCGGAAGATAGTCATACTCCACCGCATAGGCCGGACGCAGCATCACGCAGCTCTCCAAACCCGGAAGGCTGCGTAACATCTGCAATTGCAGATTTTCTGGCAATCCCGTAGAAAAGCCTTGAATATACAATTCTGGAATATCGCGCCCTTCCGGTTCAATAAAGATTTGATGGGACTCTTTATCGGCAAAGCGGACAATTTTATCCTCAATACTCGGACAATAGCGCGGCCCCTTCGCATCCACCCAACCGCCATACACGGGCGAGAGGTGCAAGTTATCGCGAATCAGTTGGTGAGTTAAAGCCGTGGTGCGGGTGATATAGCAATTTACCTGTTCGCGTTCTACCCAAACTTCCGGGTCAAAACTAAACCAGCGCACCGCCTCATCCCCCGGTTGGGGTTCCATTTTGCTGTAGTCTACCGAACGCTTATCCACCCGCGCCGGGGTTCCGGTTTTCAGGCGTCCAGTTTCAAATCCCAAACGGTTGAGGGTGTCCGTTAAACCCACGGCGGCAAATTCCCCCGCACGTCCGGCGGACATGGATTTCTTGCCCACCCAAATGCGACCGCCTAAAAAGGTGCCAGTGGTTAAAATAACGGCTTTGCAACCAAAGGCAACGCCAAAGTAGGTTTCAACGCCGATGACTTCCTGATTCGCGCCTAAGACTAAATCTGTCACCATTGCTTCGCGGATCGCCAGATTTTCCTGGTTTTCCACAATAGAGCGCATGACTTTGGCATATTCCCGTTTATCGGTCTGCGCCCGCAATGCCCAGACTGCCGGCCCCCTTGACAGGTTCAGCACCCGTTTTTGTAGGTAGGTGCGGTCTGCCATTTTGCCAATTTCGCCGCCTAGAGCGTCCACTTCATGGACTAACTGCGATTTGGCTGGCGCTCCTACTGAAGGGTTGCAGGGTTGCCACGCAATCTTATCAAGGTTGAGGGTGAGCAGCAGGGTTTTACAACCGAGCCGTGCTGTTGCGAGTGCGGCTTCGCAGCCGGAATGACCTGCGCCAACAACGACGACATCAAAAATATCTTGGAAGTCAACGGGGGATTGCACGGTCATAGGGAAAGGGGCTTAACGGAAACTCTTTTTCAATCTTAACGGCTCGCGTCCTGTCCTAAGTTGGTTCCGATCCAGCAATGCCAATCTGAACCCCCTTCCGCCGTGCGTTGCTCTAGCGGAAGTTATCTCCTATTGCCCCCATTGCTCCGATCTAAAATTGATCTAAATTTGCCTGCGGCGATCGGCGGCAACTAGCAAACATTAGCAGAGATACAAGAAAAGTAAAAACCTTACTCTTCTTACGTGGAAAGCATTCCAGGATTTTCTTTAAATGGCTCAGGCGGGATTTGAACCTGCGACCTTGGGCTTATGAGTCCCCTGCTCTAACCACTGAGCTACTGAGCCAAACCTCATGATTATAACAACAAATTCTTAAATAAATCAAGAACTTTTTCAAAAAAAAGGAGAGTTTCAAAACAACTCTCCTTTTTCTCGGATAATCCAGAGAATTATCGGGGCAAGAATGCCATTGGGTTAACCGCACCTTGTCCAGCCGGGTGAATTTCAAAGTGCAGGTGAGGCCCTGTACTGTAACCCGTGCTACCCATTTCAGCAATTTGCTGACCTTGTTCGACTTGCTGACCAGTCCGCACCAGCAGGCGATGGTTGTGAGCGTAGCGGGTGAGGCTGCCGTCGGGGTGACGGATATCAACTAAGTTTCCGTAACCGCCAGAGTTCCAGCCCGCGAAGTCTACAACACCCCCAGCAGCAGCCACAATGGGCGTACCAACCGGGCCAGCAATGTCAATCCCTCGGTGCATCCGTCCCCACCGCCAGCCGTAGCCGGAGGTGAATACGCCTTTAGCGGGCCAAACATAACCATCAAAAGTGGGTGCGCCTTCAGGTAAATAGCGTTCGGCGGGAGCTAGAGGGGGAAGTTCGGGCGAAACAACGCGACCGTAGGGAATTTGTAAAGCAGGGTTGTAGGATGCCGGAGGCGCGGGTGCAACAGCAACTTGTTGGGCGCTCGGTCTTGCCGTGTTGCGGGGGGTTGCAGGAGCAGCAGCCACAGGTTGCTGAGAACGCTGCGATCGCGGTTGCTCGGCTTCCTCAGCACGGCTTGGGCTAAATTCAGGATTGACTGCCTGAGAAGTCGAATTCTCGCTCGCCGGGGTCTGAGGTTGTTGAGCGGTAGGTTGCTCTTGATAGCGCTCCCGCATTTGGTTAATTTCATTCATTAACCCTTCCACGTAGGAACGGGGAGCCTCTTCTTCAGACCGCGTTGCCAATTGGTTAGCGACTCTAGCCGGAGCGAGGCTGCTCTGGGATTGAGCGCTAGGTGAAATGGTGGCAATGGGAGCGGGATCGAACGATCTTTGGCTATTGCTAGCCGCCGAGTTGAACACGGCAACGGGTTGGGCCGCAGCAATAGAAACTTCCCTTTGGCGATTAAAGTTGGGGATCGCGATCGCCGTTGACTGGCTGGTGCCGCCATTGGGAATTTGCAGCACTTGATTCACTTTAATCAAGTTGGGGTTAGAAATCTGGTTCGCTTGAATGATTTCCGAGCGACTGACGCCATAGCGACGCGCGATCGCATCTAGCGTATCCCCAGGATTAACCCGATACTGCACGGGCAAACTATTGACTTGAGGCTCTGCGATCGAAGCCACTTCCAAGGCGACAATCGGTAAAGGCGGAGTCGAGGCTTGGGGTTCCGGTGCTTGATATTTCTCGCGCAGGTTCTGGATCTCAGTTTTCAAGCTTTCTGCGGTCGGACTCGGCAATGCTTGGGGCATTAGGGTTGCCGTTTCCGGTTGGATCTGAGCTAGTGGCTCAACAGACGCCTGATGAGGAACTTCGACTTCAGCAACGACTGACTCTTCCACCTCAGAATTCAGTTCTGCTGTTGCTGGCTGCTCCGGCTGAAGCGTGACTAACTGGGGAGCAGTCGGCTTAAATTCAGCGACGGGAATTCTTAAAACTTGGCTGACGCTGAGATTGTTGGGATCGGCGAGTTGATTCGCTTCCACCAATTCCGAGCGGGTTAAACCATGCCGACGGGCAATGGCTTCAACCGTATCTCCCGGCTTGACTTGATAAACCTGAGTTCTCTCGCCAAAACGAGCCGGATTGGTAATTGTTGCTCCAGTCGTGCTAGCTGCTGTCACGGAGCTTTGCCAAGACGGGCTAACCGCTTCGCTGCTCGGCAACGGGACGACAGGGAGTTCGGGCTGTACCGAGTTAGGTACGGCTTCGAGTTGTAAAGGATTATTTTGAGGCGCGCTCAGGCGGGTTGCTGCGGTAACGGTGGGTGCAGCCGAGATTGTGCCTTCGGTGGGAACTGCCTCAATCAAGGGATAGTAGGCAATGCCTTCCTCAGAACTTGCAAGGGACTGAGGGGTTGCGAAGTTCAGGCCCCTAACAGTTGGCGTGCTGGACTCGGATGCCGTTTGGCTATCGGGTCGCAGTTGGGTCAAGCTGTCTCTGAGTTGTTCGCGTTTTTGTTTCAGTTGGTCTAAGGATTGATTTTGCTCTGCCTTGAGAAGGTCATCAGCATTCTCGACCAAATTGACGGGATTGAGCGTGGCTGATTCGCTGGTGTTAACTGCCGCACCGAGACCTGCTGCTTTTAAGCGAGCTGTGACGATTGGGCTAGTTCTTGCGAAATCAACTGACTTCACCCCTGTTTCCGGTGCAACTAAGTCTATTTTCTGACCCACCTGCACGATTTGCTGACCGCTTAGTGCAGACGCACCCGACAAAGTTCCTGATCCGGTCGCGCCCAGTTGGATGGGAAGCGATGGCTCAATCTTCGGTGAAGCGGAAAGAGAAACATCCGAGGTTCCAGAACCAGTGGTTGTCGCAGTGGTCGGTTCGTTTGCAACTGGCTCGGCTGCCATTGCGTTTTCCCCTTGCTTGGGTAGCAACAAGCTTGATGCTCCCATTGAGATGGCTAGACCAATCATGGCTGCCGAGGTACGAACCCGACGATGAGTTTCTGGTGCTGTCTGCTTTGGAGTCTCTGCAATTCGCTGAGCGATTTCTTCAGAAACCACCTCTTGGGTAGCGAGGGGCAGAGAAACAGACTTAATTTTCTGCGGGAATGCTCGTTTCAAAGAACGACCTCCTAATGACGAGCGCTTAACTGTCCTTGATCTATCGAAACTTGGCTGTCAGTGACCTTAATCACCCTAGAATGCGATTTAAATCACTGTCAGTCAATATGCTTAGGCAAGATTACCCTGGTTTTCTAATTTAGACAAGTTTAAAGTTCTTTACAAAAATTAAGCAATAGCATCTAAGGCTATTGTTTCTTGATGTTCTGCCCTCGATCTAGCTCCAATAGCGAACGCATTTGGCGAGTTGTGCGATACCGATGAGAACGTCAAGCGGAATAAGAACTTGCGGGACGAAACTCGAAATCTAACTCTACCAGAGAAATGCTTTTTGTAAAGAACGACAGATGCGCCTGTGGTGAACAATATAGGGGGAGTCTCTTGCTGAAGGATGGGGCAGTCTACGATCGATTGCAACCAAGCAATGTATTCTGCTTTCCCCCAACCTCACAACCGTAGAATTCCTTAAATCCTGCGCCCTGAAAAACAAAACCTCCGAGTCCGTACAATTCTGTGGATGAGCCTGTTTTAGGTGCCTACAGCGTTTTTTTCTCTCGTCAGGATAGCTCGATTTTGAATAAAAAAAATTATCTATTCTCGCGACCTATACCTTGAAAAAGTTCATAGAAATTTCTTATTAGATATAGAGGGAGAAGCAGACCCTTTCTCTCGGCTGAAAAAGTTGATGGCTCTAGATTTCAGCCGGGAGAGAGTTGTCAAAGCGCTAGTCAAAGTCACCGAGTTGGCGCTTGGCCTCAAATAAGCCAACGGTGACGCTGACGGATAAATTTAAACTCCGCACGCCCGGTTGAGACATGGGAATCCGAATGACTGAGTTGCAAGCCTCAAGGATAGGGCGCGGAAGTCCCTCGGTTTCGGAACCAAACAACAGCCAATCCTCCGGCTCAAAAGCAAACTGAACGTGACTGCAACGTCCGGAGGTGCTAAACCCGATCCAGCGCCCGCCTTGGGTACGATGAAAATCTTTGAAAGAAGCAAAATCTTCGTGTAAAGTCAAGTGGACGTAGGGCCAGTAATCAAGACCCGCACGCTTGAGATGGCGATCGCTAATTTCAAACCCTAGCGGCCCCACTAAATGAAGTTCCGTGCCCGTCGCAGCACAAGTTCGGGCAATATTTCCAGTGTTGGGGGGAATTAACGGATTAACAAGAACGACCCTAACCATGATCCATTGATTCACTCAAAATTAAGAATTTCACCACTCTATCTCTATCTATGGATAGAAGAAACCGATAGTTATTTTTAATAACACGCGTCGATTCCAAATCAATCAGATATTTTAATTTTTCCCGACTGTCGCCTTTTTTGCAGTAGAACAGGACGCGATTAATCGGACAAAGACCGCCTAAACTTGCCAAAATAGGCTGAAATTTAGGCGTTCCGCTCAAATCCTGCCTAAATCCGGGCAATCTTAAGCAACCATCGGCTGGCACAAGTTGCGAGCTAACTCAGCTTCGCGAGTTTCCATCGCCTGAATCGCTTTCTGCATCGTGCTTTGAGCGTCCATCCCTTGCTGAATCGCCTTCAACCAGCGTTGAGCCTCATTGCCTTCGCGCAGAATTTTTTTCACTGGCAGCAAGAAACAACTAAAACCTTTTTGCTTGGCAACCGGCCACACCTCTTGGTAGAGTTCCTCAATCCAATCGCGGGTCAGAATTTTTTGACCCGTGCGCCAATGTACCAGAGAAGCTTCTAAACTCAAGCGAGCGGCGGCCATTTCATTCGCTTGAGTCAACTCCACTAAATCCTGCGATCGCGTCTGTTCGGGTAACTCGCTCATCGTTAGCGGATCGAGAGATGGATCGCCCATCAACTGCCACAAGCGAGCCTCTAGCAGCGCCGTAATCGCCAATAGCGCAATCGGATCGACCACTAAGTCACAAATCCGCAATTCTAAACGATTGAGATTATAAGGACGGCGATCGCCATTCGGTCGCACCGACGACCATAAATGTCGAACATTTTGCATCGTCCCCGCTTGCAGTTGCGACTCCACCCACTGAATATGATGGGCATGACTTTCAAATAGCGGGACATAAGCAGGCGTTTGGGGAAACACCCCCCAGCGCGTAGAATGGTATCCCGTCACCTCCCCATCCAGAAACGGCGACGCCGCACTCAACGCTAAAAATAACGGCGCTTCCACCCGAACTAAACGACAAGCCCGCATCAACAGCTCTGGATTGCTAATGCCGATATTAATATGGACGCTGGCCGTCACTACCTGAGTTCCGTAAGTCTTTTCAATATAAGTATGGTAAGGATTGTGCGGGTCAGAGCGATAAAACTGCTGGCTGCCGCCCAAAGACAGCGTACTGCCCGGAATCAGCGTATAGTTGCCCAATGTCTGAATATATTCCCGCAAGCGTCGGCGCGGCCGCACCAACTCGCACAACAAGCGATCGTATCCCCCCAAAGGCGGCGTTGTATATTCCACATTCCGGCTATCCGGCTCTCGGACAAATCCGTCTAGATCCGCCACAATGCGATCGGAAAGGCCCACAATCTCCCCTTGGGACGTTCCAGTATACACTTCGATCTCAAAGCCTTTGGATAGCAGCATGATGGTTCCTAAATTGAGCTATCTACTTCTATTAGTATCAGAGAAAATGGGCTGCACAAGCTACAGCCTTCTAGCGGTTGCCAGATTCTCTGCGAAGTTGTAGGGAATTGGCAAATTGAACCGCCTCATCCGGCTGAATCACCTGAAAGCTCCTAGATCCAAGGCTTAGACGTAAGCAGACTGCTGTCAAAACAACGATCGCCAAACTGATGGTACTGGCTTGCACCAACTCGCGCCATTGACTGGATGGGGCTTTACTCATAGGGTACGCTCTCCGCACAGGGCTTATATATGAGTAAACTTCACTTTCAATCCCAACAATTCCTGCTGTTGACTCACCCGCTTGGGGGAACCTCGATCCCAAAATTCTGAGCGTAACGGGCGGCGATTGTGGCAGAGTTGGGACTAGCAGCGGACATAGGTAAAGATATCCTAGCGAAACGTCTCTACTCTATTGATAAATGTCCCAACTCCCAACTCCCCTCTTCCCCCAACTCCCAACTCCCAACTCCCCTCTTCCCCCAACTCCCAACTCCCAACTCCCAACTCCCCTCTTCCCC
>NZ_MJGC01000073.1 GCF_001746915.1 Desertifilum tharense IPPAS B-1220 | reverse complement strand
GGAAGAAGGGGGTTGGGAGTTAGGAGTTAGGGGTTGGGGAAGAAGAGGATGGGGAGGTGGGGGGATGGGAGGATGGGAAGAAGAAGGGGAATTAGGAGTTAGGAGTTAGGGGTTGGGGAAGAAGAAGGGGAATTAGGAATTAGGAGTTAGGGGTTGGGGAAGAAGAAGGGGAATTAGGAGTTAGGAGTTAGGGGTTGGGGAAGAAGAGCTTGCTAGCTATCAACTCAGCACTCTTTTCCCCTCATCCTCTTCCCACTCGGAACACCGCTACTGGGTGTGCAAGCTACGGAACTCAGAACTTTGCACTCTTTTCCCCCACCTCCCCACCTCCCCATCCCCCCACCCTTTTTCCCACTCAGCACTCTTAACGGGTCTTAAGCATCGGGAATCCAGGCAGCAGCGGCTTCCCAGCCTAGCCCTTTGCGCGCGATCGCGGGTTCATTATCCGTCAAATCCAGTACCGTTGAAACTTGATAGCCCAACTCCAACTCGCTATCAATAATCACATCCACCAGCTTATCTAAACGGTCAAACAACTCCGCAGCAGACGTATACTCCGGTTGATGAGGCACAGGAGCCATCTCTTCATCGCCGACTAAATGAGCAGAAGTAGAAATAATCGGATTTCCCAAAGCCGTCAGTAACTCTTGACAGATAGCATGATCCGGAACGCGAATCCCTGTGGTTTTGCGTTTGGGAGCCATCACCAAACGCGGAACTAGCTTAGTTGCGGGCAAGAGAAAGGTATAGGGGCCTGGAATTAAGCTTTTCATGATCCGATAGGCCGGATCGCTAACCGTTGCGTAACTCGCCACATTGGAAAGAGACGAACACAAAAAAGTTAAAGGCTTATCATTAGAAAGTTGCTTGATTTGCCGCACCCGTTCCACGGCTGACTTAACATTAAGATCGCAACCAATGGCATAAACTGTATCTGTTGGATAGAGCATCACTGCGCCATTCCTCAGAGCATCGCGGACTTCTTCAATGGTGCGTTTTTGAGGGTTTGTAGGATGAAGCGTATACAAAATAGCCATAGCAGTGTTTAAATTTCAGCTTGGATGGTGCCAAGGGGGTTGGCGATTGTGAAAAAAGTTGCTTATCTAGATTGCCCGACGGGAATTGCTGGAGATATGTGCTTGGGAGCGTTAGTTCATGCAGGCGTTCCCCTGGAGTACCTAATAGACAACCTTAACCGATTAGGGATCGCCACAGAGTACCAGCTTGTATCGGAGTTCGTCCGCCATCAAGGTCAACAGGCGACGAAGGTTCAGGTGAGGCTGTCTGCCGAGAGTTCGGTAGGACACCACCATTCGCCAAAGGAAGAACACCACTCCCATCACCATTCCCCAAAGGAAGAACGCCACTCCCATCACCATTCCTCAGAAGAAGAACACCACTCCCATAGCGCCACTCGACATTTGCCGGAAATTGAGCGAATGATTTTGAGGGCGGAGTTGCCTCAACAGGTGACAGACTGGAGTTTGGCGATTTTCCGCAAGCTTGCTGAGGCGGAAGGGGCAGTGCATGGTATTTCTCCCCAAAAAGTTCATTTTCATGAGGTGGGGGCGACTGATGCGATTGTAGATATTGTGGGGACTTGTTTGGGTTTGGATTGGTTAGGGATTGAGGCGCTGTATTGCTCGCCTTTACCGACGGGTGGGGGAACGGTTTGGGCGGCTCACGGACGCTTACCCGTTCCGGTTCCGGCGGTGCTGAAGTTGTGGGAAATGCGTCAGGTTCCGGTTTACAGTAATGGGATTGAGCGGGAGTTGGTGACGCCGACGGGGGCGGCGATCGCCATCACTTTAGCCACCCAGTTTGGCCCGCCTCCAGCGATGACGCTGCAAAGCATTGGCTTAGGGGCGGGGACTCGCCAACTCCCGATTCCCAATATTTTGCGCCTCTGGGTGGGGGAAATGACCCAGGATGCGGATGCGGTGCAACGCGAAACGGTGTCGGTTCTGGAAACGCAAATTGACGATCTCTCTCCGCAGGCGATCGCCTATGTCTTCGATCTGCTATTGGCGGCGGGGGCGTTGGATGTGTTTACTCAACCGGTGATGATGAAAAAATCGCGTTTGGGGGTACTGCTGACGGTTATTTGTTGGCCAGAAGCGCGATCGCAATGCGAAGCGATTATGTTTCGCGAAACCACAACCCTCGGTATCCGCCATTCTCTGCAACAACGGGTGGCGCTGCGACGCGAGATTCAGTCTTTACAAACGCCCTATGGGCCGATCCGGGTTAAGCTGGCTTGGATGGGCGATCGCCTCAGCAACGTTCAACCTGAATATGAAGACTGCGCGCGGTTAGCCAAAACCCACCAACTGCCGTGGCGCACCTTACACCAAATTGCCTTAAACTGCTGGTACGAACAAGCTCAGATGCCGATTGCATCAGAAAAGAGCAAGTTGAGTTAACTTGCTCTTGCAAATGTTATGAAGCGTAGTTTATAAGCTTAGTCGCGAGTGGTCTTCATTTCGCCAGTTGCTTTCTGGGCGGCTTTTTTCACGTTGTCAGCACTGCGTTCAACCGTATCGCTAGCATTATCTGCTGCATCTCCTACAGTATCGCCAATTCCATCAACGGCTCGGCTAGCGTTCTTTTGCAGATTTTTAAAACCGCGTTCGGTTCCTTCGGCGAAGTCTTCAGCCGTGTTGCTGGCGGCTTCAGAGAGACTTTCGCCCGCTTTCTTGGGTCCTTCTAAAGAAGCACCTTCTTTGACGTTCTGCACGTACTCGCCGGGTCCGTCAACGCTTTTATCAAGATTGCGTTGAGAGTTGCGGACTAAACCTTCAGCTTTAGCATCTGCGCCTTTGGTGTCTCTACGCGGATCGGTGTCGCGATAGTTGTTCATTCCGCCTTCAAACTTGTTGGTTAAAGCCGAACTGGGAACTTCATCTTCAACTTGATCGGCGGTTCTAGCTAGCGCATTGTTACTGCAAGCGGTACTAATGACTAGAAGAACACCGGCTAGAAATACAGTTAAAACTTGTCTGAGATTAATTTTCTTTAGCCAACGACTGATCATAAATTTCCTCCCTGTGTGTCGTTTACTACGACTTATTCGTTGTGTTTTTCTATGAGTCAGCTCAAAGGGAACCCCAGACAAAAATCTGAGTTCGCTCTCTTTGAGCAACTCTTTTCTAGAATAAGAAGAGAAGAATTTCGTTTCCTCTAGCTGAAGTTACATATTAGGTTAACGTTTTGCTAACAATTTGCGTATCACTTGGGGTAGAGAGGATTAAAAAGGTGTTAAACGAGGGGTTCTTCTGCCAATTTAAGCTCGTTTTATAGTAACGAATTTAAAGGAAATGAGGGTTGTAAGGCAATTTGAAAAAGTGAAATACATCATTTTCCGAGTTATTAGTCATTATTTTGCTGTAAAATGTCTCCGCGCGATCGCCCCTAGAGACGTAGCATTAATAACTAAGGGTTCTCATCAATTTCAAGTTCCTCTGGAATATCTTCTGTTGTAGAAGCCTGATTCATTTGTGAGAATACGCGATAATCATCTAAATCAACCAGCGTTTTGTCTTCCAATCCTTCACCATTCATTTTGATTAAGTTATATTGAACGTTTTCAGCATAGATCGCAAACGCAATATTGAGAATTTCCATAAAGTCGATAATCCACCGACAATCGGTTTCATCATAGTTTTGATAGTATAAAATCAACTCCGCTACACGCGCTTCTAGAAAAATACGGCTTGGCTTGGAAACCAAAATAATTTTGAGCAAAATAATCACGAGCGGTAGCGGATTACCTTGAGAAAGTAATAAAATAAATAGGGGAGAAGGGTCTTTGCGATTTTCTGTGGTTAGATAACTAATAATTTTATTGCAAGTCCTCAAAATCAAGGCTTTAGTAACAGTATCTTCATCGTGACTTTCGTAAAGCCGAACAAATTTCTTGGAAAGATGAGAGCGAAGCGTTTCAATAAAATCTTTCTGTTCAATGGAAAAGGCGAGATATTCTATGAGAGCATCCTTAAATTCTTTGTAATTTAAGCTTTCGATTTGCTTGAGAAATATATTGGCAAGATTGAGATAGTTAAAAGGGCCGCGTCTAGCTAAAATTACCTTAATGAGTCGGAGAACTTCTTCGCCTAAGCTCGTTGGATTTTTATAGGTTTTAACGGGGTTAATAACTTTAGACTGAGAATGCGCTGTGTACATAGCCAGGTCAAACTTAAAGCGCTCCTTGATCTGCTGCGATCGCGCTCTGGCGGCTTCTCGCTGTTCGACCGGATTTTTAAAGTTAACGTATTGGGGAACCAGTAGATAAGCCGTAAAGCGCTCTGTCCAATGCTCAACTTCAGGCGTATCAATCCGCGAACAAAATAGTTTAATTTCCTGAAAGTCTGAACTATTAATAAAGTTCAGCAACCACATTCTCAGGCGTTTTGTAGTGGGAGAAGGACTATATTGACTAATCGCTGGATCTTCAAAAAGATTAACCAGATTTTGAATAGATTGATGGTGACGAGACGCTTCCCAGTTATTAACAAGAATATAGCAACATCGTTTCAGCGTATGACGAAACTCTTCTTCGTTATTAACAAATAAAATATCATAAAGAGCTTGCTGTACTTCGGAGCTGGTGACATTAATATGGTTGATAAAAAGGCGCTTGAATTCTAATAAAACATCCTCTGGTGGCAGGGTATCAACAATTTCCAGAAAAAACTTATAAATAAGATTTTGAGCTTGTCCTAGCGTCCGCAATAACTGACTCGACGTTAAACCTGGTTCAGTCGAATAGTCTTCCGGTAATGCATCTCTAATCATGACAAGCCTCTGGGGGGTAGATGTCTGGCGTCCTGAATCACTGAGTAACTCGGACTGTACCCTAGATGAATTGGCTGGAAATCTAGCACGATTATCAGGACGGGTCATATGAGGTTAATCACAGTCAGGTAGTTGTTAAGCGATTCAGGAGAAGGTTTTCCCTCGATGGTGAAGGATTATCTAGAAAATTCTTCTAGAACTGAAGTAGCACCCTTTCTGTTTAAGCTTATAAGAGATGATAGTGGCAAATTTGACAAATGACTGCGATCTAGGGTTAGATATGGCGACGAGTGCGATCGCACGCTTCACCCAACCTAGAGTCACCTCAAGCGCGATCGCCCTTCCTGTTCTAGGTCAGTACCTTCCCAGTTTTATTGTATTTCCTATTGCTTGATTTTATGGGGGCGGAGGGACTTGAACCCTCACGACTTTGCAGTCAACGGATTTTCATTCTCCCGCAGCTTTCGCTGCTGCCTCATTGGAATCGATCCTCGGCTTTGAGAATTGGACCCTCCCTTTACCCTCGCCTTAAACGTTAGGGTAGCTCCCGTCGGGCCTCTGCACCTTCCAAGGACTTGCGAGCTTCAAGTCTTGACTGTTGAGTTGAGATTGAACCCAGCACTCAGCACTCTATACTCTACACTGACCTTGGCTTGGCTCAGGATTGCCGTGTCTGTCACCAGATTTAGGTTTCCCTGAGTTTGAGAGCCGTCACTTGAAAGATTTCTCGATCAAGGCTCAGTTTTCTAAGTCCGTAGCGTCTACCATTCCGCCACGCCCCCTTGGGATGTTGTTCTGCGTTTTAGTCATCCGCAAAACTCCCTTTATTATTTGAGCATTAATTGGGTAAAGTACGCAACACTTTAGCAAAAATTTTTTCCCATCCCCCCATCCCCCCATCCCCCCACCTCCCCACCTCCCCATCCTCTTCCCACTCGGAACTCGGAACTCGGAACTCGGAACTCTTATCCCCCCATCCCCCCATCCTCTTCCCACTCGGAACTCGGAACTCGGAACTCGGAACTTTGTCCCCCCATCTCCCAATTCCCCAATTCAGATAGAATGGTTAAAGTTCATTACAACCGCGCGACCAACCAAGCTATGGAAGTTTTGCTACTGTACGCTGTTCTAGCAGGGGCCTATCTTCTGGTTTTGCCTTTGGCGACCTTCTTTTATCTCAATCTCCGCTGGTACAACTGCTACGCCTGGGAACGGGTGTTTATGTACTTCTTAGTGTTTCTGTTCTTCCCCGGTTTGCTGGCGCTGTCGCCGTTTTTGAACTTCCGACCCCAGCGACGCCAAATTGAGACTTAAGTTAAACTCTACAAACCCACTGCACCATGCGACGAATTGATGTTTTAGGCGTTGGTCTAGCTGTGTTATTGGGGGGAGGACTGGTTTACGGACTGTTGCAAGCCTTTGGACTAGACTCCATTCAATCAGGAATTTGGACGCAAGCCTTACTGGTTGGTGGGTTGGCTGTCTGGATTTTGTCTTACCTGTTCCGCGTGGTTAACCACAAGATGACCTATAGCCAACAGGTGCAAGATTATAAGGATGCGGTTTTGCAGAAACGTTTGGAAGAACTGACGCCAGAGGAATTGGCGAAACTTCAGGCGGAAATTGAACAGGAAAACCAGCCTTCCTCCGATCGCGATCGCCAAGAGACCAGTACCCCTTAAAATGAGGGACGGATAACGGATAAGGGAAAAATTGAGATGATGGCCATTTCTCGCTGTTTTGAGTCTTTACGATCGCGATCGCAACCTGCGCTAATTCCCTTCATTACCGCAGGCGATCCGGACTTAGCTACCACGGCTAAGGCTTTACAGGTTCTCGATGAGAATGGCGCAGACTTGATTGAATTAGGGGTTCCCTATTCCGATCCGCTAGCGGATGGACCGGTGATTCAAGCGGCAGCAACGCGGGCTTTAGCCAAAGGTGTTAAACTCGATGCGGTATTGGAGTTGGTTTCGCAAGTTAGCCCAAAATTGCGATCGCCAATTATCCTATTTACTTATTACAACCCGATCATCAACCGGGGAATCCCCACCTTTTTGCAACAAATTTCCCAAGCCGGAGTCAGCGGCTTAGTGGTTCCTGACTTACCCCTAGAAGAATCTGAGTATTTACTCCAAGAAGCTGAAAAAGTAGGGATTGAGGTGATTTTACTGGTTGCGCCAACCAGTTCTAGCGATCGCATTGCGGCTATTGCGAAACAGTCTCAAGGCTTTATTTACTTAGTTAGCGTTACCGGAGTGACCGGAATGCGATCGCAACTAGCAACCCGCGTTCCCGAACTTCTCACCCAACTGCGCCAAATGACGGATAAACCCATCGGCGTTGGTTTTGGCATCTCTAGCCCCGAACAAGCCCGTCAAATGATAGAGTGGGGGGCAGATGCAGCGATTGTGGGGAGTGCTTTTGTGAAGCGGTTGAATACCGACAACCCCGAAAGCGGTTTAGCCGATATCGGTCAATTTTGCCGGGATCTCAAAGCCGCAATTGAAAAACCTGTCACCTCTAATCTGGGGTAAGTCGCGTAGGTTGGGTTGAGGTACGAAACCCAACTAAGAAGAGGGAATTGGGAATTAGGAGTTGGGGGTTGGGGAACAATGGGGGACAAGGGAGTCGCGTAGGTTGGGTTGAAGTCCGAAACCCAACTAAGAACAGGGAGTTGGGAATTAGGAGTTGGGGGTTGGGGAACAATGGGGGACAAGGGAGTCGCGTAGGTTGGATTAAAGTCCGAAACCCAACTAAGAACAGGGAGTTGGGAATTAGGAGTTGGGGGTTGGGGAACAATGGGGGACAAGGGAGTCGCGTAGGTTGGGTTGAGGTACGAAACCCAACAAAACCCTGACTGCTGTTGGGTTACGAATGGCGCTAACTCAACCTACGACTAAAATGGGGTAAGAAACTTAAGACGGTTGGGTCGCGACAAGCTTGACCCAACCTACCAAGGGAGGTGTTGGACTCTTAGGCGTTCCAAACCGCTAAATAAGCGTCCCTACCCCCTAACTGTGTAGAATTGACTTCCCCCGAAAGGGTCGCAACATTGGGTTGAGTGACTGTGGCAAAAATGGCGGCTGTACCATTCCCCACTGCAAAACCATTAATGTCACCCCTCGCGCCATCCGTATCGCCTGATTGCGTTAGCGGCAACCAGTATTTACGCTGGAAATTGGCATCGACTGCCAAAATAGACATTTCCCCACTGGTATAGCTTCCCACCAGTTCGCCATTAATGGTCTGAGTATTGCGGTTTTTGAGTTGACCGCTAGCATTACCGCCAATATAGACATTTCCGGCTTCATCAGCGGCGATGGAAATGGGGTTAAAACTTCTGGCATTATTGACCGGAGGATCGCCTTGGGTGACAACAAATTGACCGCGTTCGACGTTTCCGGTGTTAGGGTCAATTTTGGCAAAGAAGGTAAATGAACCACTCCCTGCGCCTGCAAAACTGTTGTAATTGTCCTGTTGAACCAAGCGACTGCCAAGTGGGGTGGTCATGTTCAGACCATCTTGCTTAAATAGGGTTGCGCCGCCATCTGTCCAACCTAGAACATACAGTCCGCCATCTTTCCCGATGGTGACTCGGCGTCCGCGAGAGTCTGAAGTTAATCCTAACCCACCCACAGTATTTACCGATCCGCCCCACGTAGACCACAGACGGGTCTCTAAGTTTGCGGTATCGTAAGCATAAAGTAGGGGCATTTGCAGACCGCTACCGTTGTAGTAAGCTTGGCGATGTCCGGTGACGTAGAGGCGATCGCCTTCTGGAGTTAAGGTAATATCAGCAAAACGGCGATCGCTATTATCCAACACTTGAGAAGCAATTTCGGTTCCCGTTGCATCCCAAAGGGTGACTCTGCGCGCGTTACTTTCTAGCGTAGCGACAAGACCGTTATTGGCGATCGCCACTCGGTCAAAATTACCCGACTTTGACCATAAAGAAGTCACGCCATCGCTAGCAAATACTTTAATCCCAAAATCGCCTACGGTAGCAATTTGACCGTTATTACGGCTAACATCCATATCGTTAGCCTGACCGCCAAGGGGTGTATCGGAAAGCGGATCGGTACCTGCACTGGTACTATAGCGTTGCAGTCTCGCTACGCCATTCAAATTTCCCAAAACCACAATATCGCCAGTCACAGAAAGTTCAACGGCGGTTGCTTCATCCTCCCCAGAAGTACCAACATAAGTTCCTCGCAGCAAGCTGAACCCGTCGGCGACATCATTATCGACAATGGTTAAAGTTGCGGTATTTTGCGAACCGAGGGTTGCGCCTCCGGTCACATCGCCTAATGTTAAATTAACGGTTTCGTTCCCTTCAACGAGGGTGTCATCAATAATGGGAACAGCGATCGTTTTGGGAGTGATATCCCCATCGCCAAAGGTGACGGTAATGGGAGTATTGAGATAATCTGCGGGTGCAGTTGCCGTTCCATCAGATAGGTTAATGATGGCACTAACTGCGCCTTCGCCTCCCCCCGTTCGCCTAACGGTTACGGCTGCGATCGCGCTTCCATTTTCGTTGACACTAAAGTTAGGCGCGCTAAAGCTGAGTGTACCTGGAATAGGGGTCGGTTCTGGAGTTGGCGTGGGAACAGGAGTCGGTTCCGGTGTTGGTGTCGGAACAGGAGTCGGTTCTGGTGTAGGCGTTGGTTCCGGTAATGGCGTGGGAACAGGAGTCGGTTCTGGTGTAGGTGTCGGTTCCGGTGTTGGTGTCGGAACAGGAGTCGGTTCTGGTGTAGGCGTTGGTTCCGGTAATGGCGTGGGAACAGGAGTCGGTTCCGGGGTTGGTGTCGGTTCTGGTGTTATTCCGTTTGAGGATAGCGTCAGCGTGTAGGTGGTATTTTCACCCGCCTCTTGGGGAAAGACGCGCAGGTAATAATCTCCTGGCGGTAAAGTTCTTTCAATGAACTCAGCAATATTACCCGAATTGGTAGAAGCATAAAGTAAATTACCCTGGCCGTCTAATAGATGTAGATCGGCATTAGCAGATAAGCCTTCTAGAGTTGCTCTAAACTCTCCTTCTGACTCTAGGCTAAATTGATAATAATCATCGAGATCGAGATCGCCAACAAAGTCGCTGAAAGTTTTTTCTTCGGTAAGATAGCCAATATCTCTGGCGAGATCTAAGGTATTACCCGCGCCATCTGGAATAATTTCGGGTGGAGAACTAGGAGAATCTAAGGTAATAAAATCGGTTGCTGTTAGCGTCTGGCTGAGAATTCCTTTGATGACTGCTAAATATTCTCCGGTTTCGCGTTCCTGAATGATGGTATCGCTGCTATAGTCTTGGGTTCCTTGGAAAATATTCAAGGCTTCATAGGTTAAGCCATTGACTAAGCCAATAAAATTGCGATCGCGCCCAAAATCTAGAATAAAATCGGCTTCGTTTAGCGTAGAACTACCGAAACCTTTCGTTAAAACAAAAACATCGCTACCTTCACCGCCTTGCAGGGTATTGGAACCGCGATCGCCCCAAAGAGTATCATCGCCTAAATCGCCCAATAATAGGTCATTGCCTTTACCGCCTCGGATGCTATCATCCCCTTTCCCGCCGTGAATTGTATCGTCCCCTTCATTGCCATGTAGGGTGTCATTTCCTTGATTTCCTAAAAGGCGATCGTTTCCCTGCAACCCCCAAATTACATCATCCCCACTTAAGCCGATAATCCAGTCGTTGTCTGGACTTCCGCTAAAGGTGTCGGCGTCAATACTCAACAAATAAACATTATCTATCCCGAAACTGGCGTTCTGAGTTTCTAAGGTTCCTAACTGTCTAAAAGTTTGCTGACTCTCAGAATCTACAACTGAATTGACATCAGGAGATTTACTGAGATATGATGATTCATTAAGGTTAGAAGAAAGAGTTTCCATTCCTGAAATAATCATGGGCAAGTAAGCCTCCTGATGCTTATCGAAAGAGGGTCGTTTCAGTTATTTTTGGATGTCGTTCGAGTTGAGCTAGCCGAGAGCGATCGCGCTGACTTCGCCCTTAAAGATTTCCACCCCCATTTATCTCCCAGCGAAGATAGGCTTGAGGTAAAAACATCTCAAGGTCATGCCTCTTTAGGCAGATCAATTCAAAGGCGATCGACCGGAAAATCCGAAAATGAGATTTCCTAAAAATCCGATTGGATCGTTGATTTCAGTTTTAATTTGCGCTCAAAACCATAGAGAAAGCTTTTGCACCTAGATAACAGTCAAAACCATAGACGAAAGCAACCAAATTATTGCTATGGAGAAAAACCCTAATTTTTGCAGCGGTAGATGAGAAAATAGGGTCTGTTTTAGACCAAAACCTCTGGTGACTTTGCCAGTATAAACGAAAATTTTCTTAACGAATTCGGTGAATATAAGGAAATTTCAAAGTGGTTTTTGGCACTTATTTTAAGGATTAAGGTTATTCTTTAATTGAAGAATTAGTAATAACTTGGAAACCCGAAGCAGAAGCCTCCCGTCAGAGCGACTAAATCTTAAACACTGAGAGGCGCTGCAATTGACTCAAAACCGCTTAAACTACCCACAGAGCCAGTTATTGCTTCCTTCAGTAGTTGGGGAGAGGAGGTTGTAGCGGATAAACTAGCTTATGTCAGCATTGTGCTGAACCTGTCTCGAAGGGTCGCTCTTTCACCTCAGATTCATTGCCATTAAACCTCCTGTAGCCCTATAAGGATCATGATGTTCTCTGCTCCTCGCTTACTTCAGCTTCGGATCGCCCTCGCCTTAATGCTACCCATCAGCATTACAGGAGCGATCGCCATTCCCGCATTTTCGCAAAACGCCGTCCCACCTGGCCAGGGACGCTCCCTCACCTTGCGATCCGACATCCAAGAAGCCAACTCGCAAACCGGGATAGTCACCGCACGCGGTAACGTGCAAATATACTACCCCGCCCGCCAAATTCAAGCCACCGCCGCTCAAGCGCAGTATTTCAGCCGCGAACGTCGGATCGTCCTCAGCGGTAACGTCTACGTCCTCCAGCAAGGAAACAGCCTCAGAGGAGAAACCATCACCTACCTGATCGACGAGGGACGGTTTGTGGCGCTTCCCCAAGCCGAACGCCAAGTAGAAGCCATCTACATTATTCCCGATCCCGAAGCTCCCCCCGAATCTCCCGCCAGCCTACCGCGTACCCCTAACCTCTAGGCGATCTCCTGATACAATCAAGGGCACTTAACCTCTTTATCCTCTGGTTCAAGCAGATCCTGTAACCCGGCGTCCTTCCAACAATTAATGACTCACAAGCGGGAGACCTGACGAGTGAAAATTGTATTGGAAAACATTCATAAATCCTACGGACAACGAGCAATTGTCCAACGCGTCAGCTTATCGGTGGCTCAAGGAGAAATCGTCGGGTTACTAGGTCCCAACGGAGCCGGAAAAACGACGACCTTTTATATCACCACAGGCTTAGAAAAACCCGACGAAGGCAAAGTTTGGCTTGATAACGTCGATATTACCGCCTTATCCATGCATCGCCGCGCCCGTCTCGGCATCGGCTACCTCGCGCAAGAACCCAGTATTTTTCGACATTTGAGCGTCCAACAAAATATCCTGCTGGTGCTAGAACAAACCCACGTCCCCCGTCGAGAATGGCGAGGACGACTCCAGAACCTGCTCAAAGAATTTCGCCTGGAAAAAGTCGCCCAGACTCCCGGTATCAAAGTTTCTGGGGGAGAAAGACGGCGAACCGAACTCGCGCGATCGCTCGCAGTGGGCACAGACGGCCCCAAATTCCTATTATTAGATGAACCCTTTGCGGGAGTCGATCCGATCGCCGTTGCCGAAATTCAAGAAACCATCTCGCGCCTGCGCGATCGCGAAATTGGCATTCTGATCACCGATCACAACGTTCGCGAAACCCTAGCCATCACCGATCGCGCCTACATCATGCGCGACGGACAAATTCTCGCTTCCGGTAGCAGCGAAGAACTTTACGAAAACCCGCTCGTGCGTCAATACTACTTGGGAGATAACTTTCAACGTTAACCTCACCCCACAGAGCGCCCCAGTCTTTGTTGTTCGTCCGGTTCGCTTTACTCATAATCATGACCTTTTCCTCCTCCAAAACCAAACCCAAATCGTTTTACTGGCCGATCCCGCGCATTTCCGTCATGGATCGCTACATCGCCACCGAATTTATCAGCCCGTTCTTATTTGGGGTGGGTGCATTCTCCTCCGTTGGCGTTGCCATTGGGGCCTTATTTGAACTGATGCGAGAAGTCACCGACGGTTTACCCATCTCCATCGCCATCAAAGTCTTCTTCCTGCAACTGCCCTACTTTATCTCGCTCGCCTTTCCCATGTCCGTGCTGTTGGCCGCCTTACTGGCCTACGGCCGGCTTTCTAGCGATAGCGAACTCATCGCCCTCCGCAGTTGTGGCATCAGCATTTACCGCCTCGCCGCACCCGCCCTCGCCCTCAGCTTAGTTATCACAGGTCTCACCTTTGCCTTCAACGAACTGGTGGTTCCCGCCGCCAAATATGAAGCCACCCTCACCCTCAGACGCGCCTTAAACCGAGAACGGCCGGAATTTCGAGAAAATAACATCTTTTACCCAGAATACGGTCGCGTGCAACAAGCCGATGGCGAAAGCGCGAACGTCTTAACCCGCCTGTTCTACGCCGAACAATTTGATGGCAAGCGCATGAAGGGACTCACGATCGTCGATCGATCGCAGCGCAACCTCAATCAAATTCTGGTGGCGGAGTCGGCGTTGTGGAATATTCAAGAAAATACTTGGGATTTCTTTAACGGTACGATTTATCTGGTTGCCCCCGATGGGTCGTATCGCAATATTGTCAAATTTGACCAGCAACAGTTGCAATTACCCCGCGCCCCCCTAGACTTAGCAGCCAGAGGGCGGGATTATGGGGAAATGAATATTGCCCAATCGCTGGACTATCTGCAAGTGATCCGGCTCAGTGGCGATGATAAGAAGATCCGCAAGCTGAAAATCCGCATTCAACAACGCTTTGCTTTACCGTTTGCTTGTTTGGCCTTTGGGTTAATGGGGGCGGCTTTGGGGGTACGCCCGCAGCGCACAAACCGCACCACGGGCTTTGGCATTAGCGTTCTGGTGGTCTTTTTCTACTATCTATTAATGTCAATTGGCGATGCCTTGGGTTTAACTGGGGCCATTACGCCCTGGATGGGGGCTTGGTTGCCCACCGGGACAGGTTTAGGTATTGGTTTATTTCTGCTGTGGCGGATCGCCCGCTAGGGATACTTCGGCGCGGGGGGCTAAGGTGGGCACGTTGTCTAGGAAGCGACCTTGCAGTAATAAACTGGTTTCTGGATCGAGTTCGCCGGTTTCCCGCCAGCCAATCCCCCGTTGAAAGCGACGAAGGGCTGTTTTGAGGTTCTGTGGCTCGGCATCATAGCCCAAACGTTGGAGATAGTTGGCCGCTTGTTGAGGCGTGAGGGTGGCTTCTGAGGGCTGGAAAATGGGGACGTATTGCTGACGCCAAATTTCAGCAAACTCGGTACGATTGAGGTTGTAGAAGCGTCCTCTGGCTGGATCGGCAATTAAGGCATAGCGATCGCTCATCGCCACAAGCGTCACTGCATGGGGGAGCTTGCGCGATCCGGCAATCAGCCAAACGCCCAAAATTCCCGGACGGTTTACTGCTTGCACTTGCTCCCAAGTCGCCTTCATTTCAACTCCCTCCATCCCCAATTCTCTGGCGGCGACAATCAGTTGAGGCATGGTGGTTCCGAGGCGACTGGTTCCGGCGAGGCGGGCAACTTCTGACTCTGGGGCGTCAATATTCCAGTAGCGCAACAGGGTGGCGAGGGCGGCGGGCGCGCAACTGCTATTAGAGGTTTGCCGATAAATACCGTTGGGGCGCAAATTATCCTGCAAGTCGCTATAAATGGGAGCCAGTACGTAGGCTTCTGCGGCGCTAAACCCCCCGAACCCTAGCATGGCGATCAGGATTACAGCGATCGCCTGTCGTCTTGCTGTCTTCCACGCCACCATCCAGCCGATCCCGCAGGTTCCCAATAGCACTACCCGCAGAATCGTCCAAGTGACGCGCAACCCCGCCACCCGCCAGGGAATCGGGAAAATCGGCATTTGGGGGATATTCAGCGCCAGAATAATTAAGGCGATGTAAACCAGCAAAAAGGGGATAAATAGGAGGGGTTTTCCCTGAAACAGATCGTTGGCAGTCACGCCAAAGCGGACTAAACGCTTACCCAAGCGCATACCGTAGTAAAACAGCAGCCCTCCCAACCCCAAGGAAATTGCAATTTCTAGCGCCATAAAACGAGGCTCGAATCCCAAAACGGCATAGCCTCATTCTAGGCTGCCGATCGCGGCGCTGCGATCGCCCGATCTCCACAGATTAACCCTCTATTTCTTCTTGGGTTTTGGGGTTGCCACTGGTGAGTTTGACAAAGCCAATCCCGCCAAAATATAAGCCCATGACCGCCCCACCCAGTAAACTTTGGGTGAGGGGATCTGTGGAGGGAGTTAAAACGGCTCCTAAAACGACGCTACCCACGGCAACATAGCGCCAACCCGCGAGCATTTGTTCGGCGGAGAAGATGCCTAAACGATGCAGCAACAGTTGAATCACCGGAATTTGAAAGGCAATGCCGGTACAAAACATCAGCAACAAGACGAATTCAAAATACTTTTCAATTGACCACAACTGTTCGACCACATCCGCCCCATAGCTAATAAAGAAGTTTAAGGCGGCTGGAATCAGCAGGAAGTAGGCGAAAACTAAACCGACCCCAAAAAGAACGCTCGACCCAAAAATCACGGGTGCAAGCAACTGGCGCTCGCGACGGGTGAGGCCGGGAAGTACGAATTGAGCAATTTGATACAAGATGACGGGGGTGGCGAGCAGCAAACCGCTATAACCGGCCACTTTCAAACTCACGAAGAAATATTCACCGGGCGAAAGCTGTAAAAATTTAATGCCCTGGGCGGGAACTTCTAGGATGCGAACGAGGGGTTTGACAACGACAAAGCAACCGATCGCGGCGATCGCAAAAGCGGCGATCGCATAAAAAATCCGCTGTCGCAGTTCTTCCAAATGGTCGAATAGCGACATTTCCACCTCATCCGGAATTTCGTCTAAATACTCGTCTTCCAGGATGCGGTTTTCAATTTCTGGAATAATTTTGGTTTCTGCGTCCGAAGATGGGGGCATCGCTTCTGCTCTGGTTAGGGTTCGTTGTCTATTTTAGGGATGGAGCGATTAGAGGGGCTAGAAGCTGTAACGAGATCGGGAGACATGGCTACCCATTTTTACTATTCTTGGGTAGCTGTTCACCTGCCATACGCCTATGGCACGTCACTCAAGCTGTTGGCTTTTAGCCTGAAGCGCTCTAACTCTAGCCATTGAATTGCTGTCTGTGTCAGGGTCAGGGTCATTGTCAACCGTCTTTTGGGTTCGTCATAAATCTTTTTTTAACCCTCATCAAACTGATAGATTGCTCAGGTATAATCTGAGTCTATCAGGCTTGAGTTTGGTCAGATGATTTTAGGGTTTAAAACCGAGTTAAAACTCAACCACCAACAGCGAACGCAGCTAGTCAAGCATTGTGGGGTCGCCAGACACGCTTGGAACTGGGGATTAGCACTGACTCAAAACATCCTTAAACACAATCAAGCTCATCCACACGACAAGATTAAATTCCCAACGGCGGTTGACCTTCACAAGTGGCTAGTGGTTATGGTTAAGCCGGAATGCCCCTGGTATTACGAAGTCAGTAAATGCGCCCCTCAGTATGCCTTGAGGCAGTTATCAGAAGCTTGGAAGCAAGCGTTCAAGAAGCTCAAGAAACCGCCCAAGTTCAAGAAAAAAGGAACTGCTGACAGTTTCACTGTTGATGGTTCATTGGCTGTAGAACAGGATCGAGTTAAAGTTCCTGTAATTGGCTGGCTCAAGACTTATGAGCGTTTACCCGTTGAGCAAAAGCCTAAATCTTTCACAATCAGCCGTACAGCCGATAGATGGTTTGTGAGTTGGAAGATTGAGATTGAGCCAACCCATGAACCTAAACCCGTATCGGTTGTGGGTGTTGACCTTGGCGTCAAAGCACTAGCTACGCTATCGACAGGTGAGGTGTTTGAAGGTGCTAAGAGTTACCGCAAATACGAGAAAAAACTTGCTCGGTTGCAATGGCTTAATCGCCACAAGGTCAAAGGCTCTAACAACTGGAAAAAAGCTCAAATTCAGATAGCGCGACTCCATCGTCAGATTGCTAACATCCGTAAAGATACGTTACACAAATTGACATCTTACCTTGCTAAGAACCACAGCAAGATCGGGATTGAAGATTTAAACGTTCGCGGAATGCTGGCCAATCACAAGCTAGCTAAGGCGATTGCCGATATGGGATTTTACGAGTTCCGTAGGCAGCTTGAGTACAAGTGTGAACTCTATGGTTCTCAATTAGTTGTAGTTGACCGATGGTTTGCTAGCAGCAAGACTTGCTCTAATTGTGGAACCAAAAAAGAAACACTCTCCCTAGCTCAAAGAGTGTTCCATTGTCAGTGCTGTGGTCTTGAAATCGACCGCGACTTGAACGCCTCCATTAATTTGGAGAAAGCCGTCAGTTAGACGGTGTTAGCCTGTGGACAGAGTGCTGCCGACAGTTCTGATTGAAGCTCCGAAATCAGCGCCAGCTACCTTAACCGGATAGAAAAGTCTAGTTGTGGGTAGTTTTGGGTAAGTCTTTTATAACCGGAGAGATACGCTAAAGCAAGTTTGCTGATTGTGACTTTCTACTTTAATCGTACCGCCTAGACGCTCTACCCGTTTTTGGACGAGGGCTAATCCTAAGCCCGTACCGCCTTGTTGGGCTGGATCGGCGTCGGGAATGCGGTAGAATCGCTCAAAAATCCGCGATCGCTCGTTCTCTGGAATTTCAACCCCAAAATTGGTGACGCGAATTTCTAGGGCTTGGGGTTTTTGCACAGCGGCGATCGCGATTCGCTCCCCCGGTGGCGTATATTTACAGGCATTGGTTAACAGTTCGCTGATAATGCCTTCTAGGGTTTCCGGTTCGGTATACACGAGCGGCAGGTGGGATGTCTGTTCGAGGTGTAGCGTCTGGTTGCGATGGGTTGCCCGTTCCTGAAAGCGTTCTACGGCTTGAGATAAACACAACTCTAAAGCCAAGGGTTCTAAGTTTAAAGGCGCATGATTGCGATCGAGGCGTTGCCATTCCAGCAAGTCGTTAATGAGCCTCAATTCCCGCTGCCATTCATCTTGGAGAATTTTGAGATAATGTTCAACTTTACTGGGTGCAACGGCTGCCCCCCGATCGACTAAACCCGCCCGCGATAGCTCAATCTTGAGCATTTGCAGCGCCACCTTCATATTCGTCATGGGGGTGCGTAACTCATGCTGCACGCTGCTCATAAACTCGTCTTTGAGGCGATCGAGTTTTTGCAACTCTTGTACCTGTGCTTGCGAGGCTTGGTAGAGATGGGCTTGGCGTAGGGCGATCGCGCATTGGTTGGCCACCTGTTGCACGAGGCGCACCTCTAGCTCGCTAAACGCATAATCCATTTGATGCACCAACCACAAATCGCCCAACACCCCTTGATCGTCAAAAATTGGACACGCCAGCATCGCCACTCGCCCCCGAACGGGGCTAGGTTCGATCGAACAAAATTGGCAATACTGACCGTGCAACAATTGATCGTAAAGTTCGCGAAACTTATCGAGATGAGCGACTCGCCCCAAAGAGGCGGGAATGCCCTCAGCATATTCGTAGTAAATGGTTGAAGTCCGTTCTTGCAGATCGTAGAGCGAGGCATTGCAACCGCTGACTTGCAATCCCAGGGCGAGTTCGGCGACGGCGGCTTGCATAATCTGATTTTCGTCTAGGGAGTCGCGAACCTTATCGGCGATCCGTTTGAGCATGGCTTCAAACTGGAGGGCGCGTTGCAACTGGGCGGTGCGTTCTTGGACTTGACGCTCTAGGGTGAGATTGAGGGTTTGAATATTGTGGTAAAGTTCCGATTGTTGAATGGCGATCGCCACCCGTTGGGCGAGTTGTTCGAGCAAATCAATTTCCATCATTTGCCAGGTTCTCGGAGTGCTGCATTGATGAACCATCAACAGTCCCCAAAGCCGATTTCCGGAAGAATTCTCCGACGCCGACGCATCGCCGATCCATAACGGCGCGACAAGTTTGGCTTTCACCTGCAATTGTTCTAGACAGGCGATCTGTGCGGGCGTTAACCCCGCCTGATAAATATCGTTAATCGTCCAAACTGGACTGCCATAATCGGAGTGCAAGTGGTAAATTCGGGGCAATAAAACTTCGTAGCTTTGAGATTGAGAGGCTCCCAAACTCGCAGATTCCACAACCACTGCACCGCTCGTTTCTCCTTGAATCTGATAAATTAGCACCCGTTCGGCTTGCAGCGAGTGGCGCACCTCTTGCACGGTGGTTTCTAAAATTTCATCTAAATTGAGCGATCGCCGAATCCGCTCTTGCATCGATCTTAATAGGCGTTCGCGCTGCAACAGTTGCTGAAGCGCCAGTTCTGCCTGTTTGCGGGTGGTAATATCGGTTAACACCCCCATCACGCCAACAATCTCACCTTGCTCGTTCTTTAAAGGAGCCGTGGAGAGGGTGACATCAATGACAGACCCATCTTGGCGCTGTCGGGGTAATTCTAAATTTTTAAACACTTCTCCCTGTAAGGCTTGATTGAAAAGGTCTTCTCCTTGTTGGGTCAACTCCGGGGGGACAATGGGTAAAGGTTTAGCCAAGACTTCCGCTTGCGTCCAGCCAAAAATATCTTGGGCGGCGTGATTCCAGGTTTTCACCCGTCCTTCGCGGTCTAGGGTAATAATAGCGGCCGGGGAAGAGTCAATTAACACTTCTAAGGCTTCATTAGTTTCGCGCAAGGCGGCTTCGGTGCGTCGCAGTTCGGTACGTTCGCGGCGCAGTTGCCAATTGGTTTGAGCCAGTTCTTGGGTGCGTTCTTGAACTTTGAATTCCAATTCTTCATTCAGGCGCGACAGTCGCATTTCTGCCAGTTTCGCGCGGGTAATGTCGCGTCCAACCGCTTGAATTTCGACCACTTGACCGTGGGGGTTGCGAATGGCGTATTTTTCCCAACCAATCCAGCGATCGCCCTGAGCGGTAATCACGCGTTGCTCTAAACTGAGGCGATAAGGTGGAGCCTGAAGAATTTCAATCGTTTTTAGGGTTTTGAGCAAATCTTCGTCATGGATCAGCGTCAGGAAGATGCAACCGAGCAGTTCTTCCCGGCGTTTCCCAAAAAAATGACAGTAGGCGTCATTGACAAAGGTAAAGTGACCTTGAAGATCGAGGCGAATAATTAGGTCTTGTTGAGATTCAATAATGCCTCGGTAGCGTTCCTCGCTCTCGCGCAGGGGGACTTCCTGCTGGCGGCGGGCGATCGCGCTTCCCAAACAGGCTAAAAGGGCGATCGCGCTTTGGCAAACCTCGCCCCCACGGGGAGTTTCAGCCGCGCTTCCCCACAACAAGCGCAGGCACCCCCAAGGGGAATCGTCTACTTGAATGGGGACGATCCAAGCAGTTTGAGCCTCCCCTGATGGTGAGGGTTCTATTAGGGGATGAGCGCCCTTGGGAGCAAACAGGCGATCGCGCCATTGCGGGCCAAAGGGGAATGAATCCGACCCAGCACGGGCTGAAGTGACGGGTTCGGGGGCAACCCAAGCGGTACGCTGATGAATTTGCTCGTTCTCTAGCTGATAGAGCAGGACGTGACTCGCCTTTAAAGCCAAGCCAATCTTCTTTAAGGCTTGAGAAATAGCAGCAGTCGCATCAGGGTTTTGGAGCAACCCAGAGGTGGCTTCAACCAGATCGTGAATGAGGCAATCCTGCGGGGTTTCCGTCATGTGTAGCTTCAGGCAAAAACGAGTCTAGACGCCAACGAGGTAGCAAGATTTACCCATTTTAGATGAGCCTTCCGCTTAAAGCATCACGCACAAGACAGAGGAGCAATCGAAAGGAGCGATCGCTCCTGCGGTCTGAGCCTTAGTTTTTCGACGGATGCGAACCATTCATACCCGCCGCTTTCGGCGAGCGACCGCCAGAAACCTGAGCCAGTTTCTCGCCAATTTGAGGATCGTACAGGCGCAAATAGTTCCAGTAATTGCCAAAAACTGACTTCACGTAGCCCTTGGTTTCTGGAAAGGGAATTTTTTCTACAAAGTCATCGGGATCTCTCAATCCCATGCGTTCCACCCAGCGGGACACATTACCCGGTCCAGCATTGTAGCTGGCAACGGCTAACAGCGAGTTATTGTTGTATTCCGAATGGGTAAAATCTAAATACCAAGTTCCCATCTTGATATTGTCTTCTGGCTTTTCGAGCTGATAACTTTTCAGATTGATGCGTTCGGCCACCCATTCGCCGGTTTCTGGCATAATCTGCATCAGTCCCGTTGCGCCCACCACCGATTTAATTTGCGGCATAAATCGCGATTCTTGACGAATCAACGCCACCACCAATAACGGATTGAGTTGACGCTCTCCAGACCAGTTTAAAATCGGTTCGAGATAGGGGAAGGGGTACAACGCGTGCCAGAAAGCAGGCTGTTGGCGCAGAATTTCCACCTGGGATTTCTCTTCTGGATCATCGCGCCACTTCAGACTATCCACCATAAACAGGGCATCAATATGATCGCCAACCCCTAGGCGCATTAAGCCATCGGTAAACTGTTCGGCAACGCTCGGTTGCATTGGGTTTTCAAATTCCACTTGCCACAGCGCCCAGGCTTCGGCATCTTGTCCAATCAGAAATAGCTCTCTGAGGGTTTCGGAGCCGACGGGTAAGGCGGGACGCAAGGGCAAGCGGTCAATATTGGGGTTAATTTTCCGCACCGAGTTAAAATCGCCCACATTCCAGCCTAGGAAAACCGCAGAGCGCCAAGCATAGTAGGTTTCGGGATAGCGACTGAGGACATATTCAAAGGCGGCGTCTGCATCGGCTTGTCGTCCGAGTTTTTGCGCCCATTTGCCCACCCAAAAGGCGGCTTCCGGAGCCAGATCGCTATCGGGGTTTTCGGTAGTGACTTGGCGGGCCCATTCCCAAGCGCCCGCAATATCATTAGATTCAGCTCGCTTGCGAGCCACCCCCCAGCGCATTTGAGCGGCGGTTTCTGAGTTGCTGTACTGGCTTAAGATGGAGGTTCTAGCTTGATGGGCGGATTGATAGTTAGCCAATCCCTCCAGCACGCGAGCTTTCTCTAGGAGCGCTTCGGCGGCTTTGTTGGGAAATTTCTTAATGACGGTATCGAGGTAGCCAATGGCGTACTGGGATTCTGAAAGCGTGGCGAGGTGGATCAGACCTTGCGGCGTTTCGGAGGCGTCGGGAAACTCGCTGACAAATCGGCGGTAAGCGTTGCGGGCGGCTTCATTTTTATCGCCCAGTTGCAAGCCTCTCGCGGCTCGGTAGGCGTTGCGGGCGGTGGAGGGGGCTTTGAGGTAGGCTTCTCCGGCTTCCGCGTAGGCTTGGCGCTCCCAGTAACCAAAGGCGATCGCTTCCCAGTCTTCCGGGGCGAGTTGGTCGCGATACTGAAGGATCAGGCGGCTGAGGATTTCGGGGTATTCGCTTTTGTGCAGCCCATGTCGGGCAACCAACAACAGTAATGGGAGTTGGTTGGGATTTTGTTTGAGTTGAGCGAGGGCAATGTCAACGGTGCGCGGGTAGGCGGGAAATTCTTCAACGGCGCGGTTCCAATATTGCGGATTTTGTTGACCGAGGGCGTAGAGGGCTTCAACTACAATCGGTTCTCGACTATGGCGATTGAGGAGTTCTTCCCAGGTGGATTGGGCTTGAGTGCGATCGCCCTTCATTTCGTAAGCTTGGGCGCGCCGATAGAGGATGTAGGAAGCGAGCAGGCTGTAGTCTCGCTCTAGACCTTCGAGTAAGGCTAAGGCCGCGTCGGGTTGCTGCTGGGCTAGTAAATCTGAGGCAAGCAGCAGGCGGGCGCGGGGGCGATCGCTCGATTGCGTATCTTGGGCGATCGCTTGTAACTGAGCGGCTCGATCCTGGGGCAAGCGCTGCACCAACTCAGGAATCATTGAGGAGGCAGCTAAGGGCGGCGCTAGTTTTAGCTGGGTCTGAGGAGATGGGTTAAACATTGACCACGAGGTCACTTGTTCCCAAAATCGATTGCCGAATGATGTTCTTTGCAGGGTCGTGCCTAGCATCAGAATGCCTAGACTCGTTCCTGCTAACCAAACCACTTTATTGTTTTGTCTCTTCCGCTTCAACATTGCTCTTCACATCGAAGGTCTAAGTTGATCCCCTTGAGACTTTAACATTGATCCCAATGTTCTAGCCGTAGGTGTTTTTCCCTAAATGCGGGGTCAAGCCAAGGCGTCTGGGCCTGGAAAAAATTTATTCTTGAATTTTGATCGATACTGATACATAAAGAAAGGAGCCAAAAGGATGAAATTTCAAGCTACGAACACCCCCCGGACTCAATGGACGGGAGACGCTCTAGCCCTCGGTTTTTTTGAAGATGCTGTGGAGTTAAGCGGCGATTTAGCCGAACTCAACCAACAATGGGAAGGGCTTTTGCAAGAAATCATTGAAGAAGCTGACTTCAAAGGAAAAGAGGGTAGCTCGACCGTTGCGCGAGTGGGCAGTCGCTTCAACGTTCGCAAACTGATTTTGGTGGGTTTAGGCAAATTAGAATCCTTGAAGTTAGACAACATTCGTCGGGCGGCGGCGACTGCGGCGAAAACGGCGAAAAAAGAACGATGCAAAACGCTCGGACTCAGTTTGCCCCCTGGCAATAGCGATCTGGCTGCAACTGCCCAAGCAATTGTTGAGGGAGTTGAGCTGGCCTTGTACCAGGATAACCGCTTTAAGTCCGAACCCGAAGAGAAAACTCCTCAACTCGAACAAGTTGATTTGTTAGGATTCGCTGGCCAGGAAGCGGCGATTCAACGGGGCGAACAGATTTGTGCGGGGACGTTTTTAGCGCGTCAATTGGTAGCCGCGCCCGCGAATGCAGTGACGCCCATTACCCTGGCAGAAACCGCTCAGGCGATCGCCGACGAGCATGGACTGCACTTAGAAATTTTGGAGCGCGAAGCGTGCGAACAACTGGGGATGGGTGCCTATTTAGGCGTGGCTCAAGCCTCGGATTTGCCCCCTAAATTTATTCACCTCACCTACAAGCCCCAAGGCACCCCGCGCCGCAAATTGGCGATTATTGGCAAAGGCTTAACTTTCGACTCCGGGGGCCTGAATATCAAAGGGGCGGGTAGCGGTATTGAAATGATGAAAACTGATATGGGAGGCGCGGCGGCCACCTTGGGCGCAGCGAAAGCGATCGCCCAAATTCAGCCGGATGTGGAAGTTCATTTCATCTCTGCCGCTACTGAAAATATGATTAGCGGTCGGGCAATGCACCCTGGAGACATCCTGAAAGCCTCTAATGGCAAAACGATCGAAATTAACAATACCGATGCTGAAGGGCGTTTAACCCTGGCTGATGCCCTGGTGTTCACCGAAAAACTGGGGGTGGATGCGATTGTCGATTTGGCCACGCTCACCGGAGCCTGCGTGATTGCTTTGGGCGATCGCATTGCTGGGTTGTGGACGGCTGACGATGGACTGGCGGCGGAATTGCTGCAAGCCGCAGAAACAGCCGGGGAAAAATTCTGGCGGATGCCCCTAGAAGAGCAATACTTTGAGGGCCTCAAGTCTCCCATTGCCGATATGAAGAACACTGGGCCGCGTCCGGGAGGCGCAATTACGGCGGCGCTCTTTCTCAAACAATTTGTCAAAGAAACGCCTTGGGTGCATTTAGACATTGCCGGGCCGGTATGGTCGGATAAGGAAAATGGCTATCATCCCTCCGGTGCAACAGGTTTCCCGGTGAGAACGTTGGTGAATTGGGTTGTGAGTTAAGCGGCTGCGATCGCATAGGTTGGATCGGGCGTTCAGCCTCTCCCCCTTTCGCTAATCTAGTTTTCCGGCATCGCTTTTGCAACCAAAGTCACGAGCAATAATCGGGCAACTTGGCACCCTACATCAACTCGTTTCCCCCTTCAAGCGGGCCAGATTAGCCCCCTTGGGGAGGGATAAACCAGCCCGCAAGCGATCGCAGAGCGCTGAGTCGAAGAACGGTTGAGCGTTCGCAAAGAAATTCAAGAAATAATTGATACTTTAAGGAAGGTGAGAATACTGCTTTTGCTGACTAGCGCTAAAAAAACTAACCTAACTGGTTTTTGACTCAGCACACTGCTACGCAGAAGCTAAAGCAACAGCACTCAGCACTCAACCCTTTGCGAGAGAACTCAAGATGCAAACTGGGCAACCGTAGCAATCAGTTGAGTCGGATCGACAGGTTTGGCAAGGTGGGCTTGAAATCCGGCTGCGAGAGCCGCTTGCTGATTGCGTTCTCCAGCATAGGCCGTTAAAGCGATCGCCTGAATTTGCGCCTCTTGCGGAACCGATCGTGATCGCACTTGACGCATCAACGCATAACCATCCATATCGGGCATACCAATATCGCTAATCAGTATATGAGGTTGTTTGTGGCACAGCGCCGACAGCGCCGCGATCGCCGAAGCCACCTCCGTGACATTCGCCCCCGCTTCTCGGAGGATAAAAGCAATAAACTCTCGCGTATCGGGATCGTCATCCACCACCAAAATCTCAATCCCCTCTAAAGAGATCGCCTCTTGGGGAACGCTAGCAACATTTTCTTCTGCCCTCAAGCCGCGAGAACTCGGTTGAGGTAACGGTAGACTCAAGGTAAAGATTGAACCTTGATGCTCTCCCAAACTTTCGGCTTGCACCACCCCACCATGCAATTCAACCACATGGCGCACAATCGCCAAACCCAAGCCTAACCCGCCAAACTTGCGCGTCGTCGTTCCATCAGCTTGACGAAAATATTCAAACACATGGGGAAGAAAACTCGGCTGAATGCCAATCCCTGTATCCTTCACCTGAATTTGAGCATGACCGTCTATTTGCTCTAGGGTAATCTCAATTCTGCCGCCAGGTGGGGTAAATTTCACCGCATTTGCCAGCAAATTCCAGACCGCTTGCTGCAAGCGTCCCGCATCCCCGATAATGGGTTCAACCGGTTGGCAGCGATAGTCTATCTGAATTCCCTTAGATTCTGCGGCCAAGCGTACCGTTTCAATGGCCGCTTCAACCGCGCTGGCGAGAGGCACTGGGGTAATCTGCAAGCTCATTTTTCCCCGCAAGATCCGAGAAACATCCAGCAAGTCTTCAATCAATTGGGCTTGCAGTCTGGCATTGCGTTCAATCGTCTCTAGCGCTCGATTTAGCGTAGACTCATCGCATTGGCGCGATCGCAATAACTGCGCCCAACCTAAAATGGGGTTGAGTGGCGATCGCAACTCATGGGATAGCACGGCTAAAAACTCATCCTTAATCCGATTTGCCGCTTCCGCCTCCGCCCGCGCTGCTTGTTCTTGTTGCAATAACTGCCCGCGTTCGGCTTCTAGCTGCTTTTGTTGCTCAATATCGGTACAAGTCCCAAACCACCTCACCGCCTGCTGTTGGTCGTTTTTCAGCGGAATGCCCCGCACCAAAAACCAGCGATAGCTGCCATGAGCTTGTCTAATGCGGTATTGAGCCTCGTAGAAGGTACTATTTTCAGTGGCTGCTTGCCATCGTTCTCTTTCAATTGGCCAGTCTTCTGGGTGAACGATAGATTGCCAGCCCAACTGCTGCATCTGTTCGAGATCCAAACCCGTATAGTCGCAAAACTTTTGATTGATATATTCAGTTGGCCCCTCAGAAGTCGTAATCCAAACCAGTTGAGGAATAGCTTCTGCTAAAATTCGGTAGCGCCGCTCGCTTTCTTGCAAGGCATCTTCAGCCCGTTTGCGATCGGTGACATCAAAAGACATCCCCGCAATCAACCGCTGGCCAGAAGCATCCACAAAGGGAAATTTTAACGCCATCCACATATGTTCGCCATCCTCATGCAGAAAGCGTTCTAGACGTTCTACAGGCTGATTGGTTCTTAAAACCTCTAAGTCCGTATCTCGAAACAGTTGAGCGTATTCAGCATCGAGCAGTTCAAAATCGGTTTTACCAATCAACTCTTCTAAAGAACGCCCCGTTAAGCGAGTCCCGATGGCATTGGCGTAGACATAGCGTCCCTGTTCGTCTTTAATATACGCACAACCGGGTACGTGTTGCATAAAGCTTTCAAACAACGCCCGACTTTCTCGTAAAGCCAGTTCGGTTTGCTTGCGATCGCTAATATCATTGACCAATACAACGAACCCCTCAACCTCGCCGCGATCGTTGATATGGGGCGTATAGCTCACGCTGGCATAGCGCTTTCCCGCCCTCGGATAGGTGAGTTGCGTTTCAAAATTCACCGATTCCCCAGCTAAAGCTTGTTCGACATAGGGGAGAATGCCTTGGTAGGCTTCGTCACCCATCATTTGGTGGATAGGGGTGCCATAAAATTCTGCACTAGAACATCCAAACCATTGCTCGTAACTGCGATTGTTGAAGCGATAGCATTGTTGGCGATCGACATAGGAAATTAAAGCCGGGACTGCATTGGTAATGAGGCGCAATTCTTCTTCTCGGCGGCGCAAGGCGTCTTCAGCTCGCTTGCGTTCCATAAATTGACCCATTTGGCTCCCCATTGCCAGCATCATCTGTAGTAGGTCTGCTTGGGGTTCTAGAAGGCGATCGCTAAAACACTCAATCACCCCTAAGCGTTCATCGCCGAGCAAAATTGGAAATCCAAAAGCAGTTCGCAGTTGAGCTTGTGCTGCGGATCTGGCTTTTAAGCGATTTTCGTGGGGTGGAGAATCTGCGCGCGCATCAAGCATCAAGGGCTGGCCGCTACTCCAGACCCTTCCGGGAAGCCCAATACCTGGAGCAAAGGTCATGCGTTGACTGGTTTCGATCAAGTCTTGTAAGTCAAGTTGGGGTGCTTGCCAGTGATTAACGTAGCGTAGAACGTTCGTTTCGCGATCGATACTCCAAATAATACCCAATTGCCAATCGAGTGTTTCGCATAAGGATTGCAAAATGGCGGGCACTGCATCGCTAAAATGGGTGGCTTCAGCTAAAACGCGCACGACTGCATATTGGGCTGCTAGCCGCCGTTCCATCTCGCGGCGATCGCTCAGGTCGATGGCAAAGAAAAAACCGCTGTCGGAGGTATCGTTAAAGGATGCACCGCCCACCAGAATGGGCACGCGATGCCCGTCTTTGTGAATATATTCTTTCTCAAAAGAGCCGACTACGCCCTTCTGGTTAATACTGTCTAGCATGAGCCGATCGAGTTCGCGATATTCGGGGGGCGTCAGATCCGGCCAGCGAATCTGTCCCGTTTCTAGCTCTTGCTGAGTGTAGCCAATGATTTGTAACAGGGCGTTATTAGCTTCAGTAATCGCTCCGGAACGGGTCCAAACTCCCATGCCAATGGCATTACATTCAAAAATTCGCCGAAATCGGGCTTCGCTGCGCGATAAAGCCGCCTCAGCCTGTTTGCGAGCGGTAATATCGCTGACGAGCAGGGTGACTCCCATCTCGGAGGGATAAATGCGGTTTTCAAACCATTGCTGGCGGCTGGCATAGAAGTATTCAAACCGATCTTGAGTTTGAGTCGCTTGGGCTTGGTGCAGTCGGATGTAAAATTCGCTGCCCCGTAAGTCGGGAAATAAGTCCCATATATTCTGTCCGAGGAGTTCGGTTTGGGACAGATGGGTGGCTTCAACCACCCGTTGATTGATAAAGGTGTAACGCCAGTTGCAATCCAGGACGATAAATTGTTCTTGGATGCTGGATAGGATGATTTCTAAGTTGGCTTCGGGTCGCGAAAAGAAGCGTTCGGAAAGGGTGGGGGATGCAGGGCTAGTGAGGGTGGCAAAAACGCCAATTAGGCGATCGCTCTCATCCCAAAGCGGACTATAGGATGCGGTGAAATGACTGATAAGGAAGCAGCAATCTTCTCTGTGGTGGGGTTGCCCAGCGATCAAAACTTGTTCGATATCCGGGTGAATTGCTTCTCCTATGGGGGTTGGATAGGCGTTTAGAGATTGCCCCAAGGGCATCAACAGGTGTTCTCCCAGGAGGTTGCAAAGGGCTTCGTTGTAGAAGAGCAAGCGATCGCTGCCCCAAACCATCAACATGGGACACGGGGAGTTGAGCAGGATGCTTAAGGTATTTTTGAGGCTTGGCGAATTCGCTTCGCTATTATCCAGAGATGCTGATGACCAGTGATGCGAGCCTACTTGTATTTTTATATCGCGATCTATCGTAAACCTCTTGACTGGCGGCATTCCCTTATCTTTATCTAACACTCAAGTTGACTCCCCATTGGGTTTTTCTCCCTATGGTATGAGGCTAACATCTTTCTCTAGGTGGAAGAATATTGCACTCGATACCCGTAAATAATCTACCTGTGGAAGGAAATCCCCCTTGTTCAAAACGACGAGGACAGGCTTATAGGATGCTGGGTTCAAAGTTTACAGAGGGCTGGAATCAGATATTGGCTGAGAGTGTAGGCATCAACGCCGAGTTCGGTTCGCTCTTGAGCGGCTAGAATTCCGGCTTGGGCGTGCCACCAGGCAGCGGTGGCTAAGGTATTTTCTAAGGGGAGTTCGCGGGTTTGGGCTTGGGCTAAGAGTCCGCCTAAGAGTCCGGTGAGTACGTCGCCGCTTCCTCCTCTGGCGAGGGCGGGGGTACTTTCGGGAATCACCCACACGGAGCCGTTAGGATGGGCGATCGCCGTTCGGCTGCCTTTGAGTAAAATAATGGCGTTGCTCTGTTGGGCGGCGGTGGTGACGGCACTGAGGCGATCGCCTTTGATTTCGGGGAATAATCGCTTAAACTCCCCGGCATGAGGCGTTAAGACGCTGATGGCGCGACGTTTGGCGAGGGCTGCTATTGGGTTGAGTTGGGCGAGAATATTTAAGCCATCGGCATCGATGACGAGGGGAGTCTCGGTATCTAGCAGGGTTTCGACGAGGGAAGGGACTTCTGGGGTTAAACCAGGACCGAGAGCGATCGCATTATAAGATTCTAGCTGAACCCTTTTTGGCAATTGCGCGATCGCCCCTTCTGCGGTTTCGGGACAGCCAATGGTGAGGGCTTCCGGTAACTGAGCGACAACCATTGGTTTAAGAGATTCGGGAACTGCAATTGAGAGCATCCCCACGCCGCTTCCCCGCGCCCCTAAACCCGTTAGAATTGCCCCGCCTGCATATTTCCTGGAACCGCAAACCACTAATAAGTGCCCCTCTCTATACTTATGCGTTACGGGGGGACGCGGTAGCGGCAGATTTGCCTTAACAGTGGCGGCGGTGACTCGATGCAGGCGCGGATGTTTGCCTAAAACTGCCTCAATATCTGCCCAAGGGATATCAAAATCAATTAATTCGGCTTTGCCAATATGGGCTAAAGCAGCATCCTGAAGAAATGCCAGTTTCCATAAACCCAAACAGAAGGTATGAGTGGCTCGAATGGCGGTTCCTAAGACTTCCCCTGTATCGGTATGAATTCCCGATGGAATATCAATACTGACGATGGGTTTTTCCCAGTCATTGAGCGTCTCAACTAACTGTGCTAAATTGCCTGAAATTTCTCGTTCTAAACCAAAACCAAATAAGCCATCAATAATCAGATCGCACTCTGAGAAAGCCTCAACGGATTCCAACTCAGCAATTCCTAAAGCCCTTGCATAGTTAAAGTGTTGCTGAGGTAATTCTTTAAATTGATTCAGCGGATGATATAAACAGAGATCGTATCCTTGAAAATGCAGTTCTCTGGCAACAACTAAAGCATCGCCTCCATTATTTCCCGGCCCGACCAAAACTCCAATTTTTGCCCCAGACTTGAATGCGAATTGAGTCAATATCTGTTCTTTTAAGCGACGCACAATTAAAAGCGCCACTTTTTCCATTAAAGCGGCCACAGGCATACCGGAATCAAAGAGTCGATCTTCGATTTCGCGCATTTGAGTAGCGCTGACAGCAATTTGGTGAAGGTGTTGATATCGGGGGGTGGGATCGACGAGCATAGCTTGAGTCTAGCAAATGATCCTAATTTATCAGTTTTTGCGAAAATCTTGTTTCTTGTTCGAGCCGATCGAACGCACTTAAAATCGCTGCTCAAATAAGCTTATAGCAAGGCTTTGAGCGTTGATAAGGCTAGCTTTTGTCCGCTTGATTTTAACACTTCTATCGAGAGGGTTATACCCAAGGGGTGAGGAATCTTCGGGTTTAGAAACGGTAACCTGCTTTACTAGAATCTCCAAAAGCTGGATGTTGACAGTTAAGGCTCCCAATCATTAGATTGGGGGTTTTTGTTTTTGATTAAGCTTGAGCAAGGTCCCTTCTTAGCCTTGGCGAAACAGATGAGTATGTTCGGGATGATAAAGACGAGAACGAGAAGATAAATGAGGGTCTAAAGCCGGACTGATAATGTAGAGCGTGGTGCGATATAAATTTTCCGCTTCTGTCACCTGTGCCATTTCGGTGAGAGGGACAATCCGAATTTTTTCATCCGGCCATCCTAGACGAAAACAAATGGCTACGGAGGTTTCAGCCGGATAGTGCTGCATCAATTTAGCTTGGGCCGTAGCAACATGACGGGCGCTTAAATATAAGCATAAACTGGCTTGATGGGCGGCAAGGGAGGCGAGTTCTTCTGTGTCGGGTACGGCGGAGGCACGACCGCTAATCCGAGTTAAGATGATCGTCTGGACGAGATCGGGAACGGTTAATTCAACATTCAGTTTAGCCGCAGCCAGTTGAAAGGCACTAATGCCTGGAATAATTTCAAATGGGATATTCGCGGCAGCCAGCGCTTGCATTTGCTCGAAAATAGCACTATAGAGACTGGGATCTCCAGAATGGAGGCGGACGACAGAACGCCCTTGCTGGACGCGTTCGATCATCAGAGGGAGAATGTTTTCTAAGGTTAGATTTCCGGTGCGAATTCGTTCGGCATCGGGGCGAATTCCCTGTAAGATTTGCCGGGGGACGAGGGAGTCGGCGTATAAGATGGTATCGGCTTGGGCTAAGAGTTTCTGGGCTTTAACCGTCAGCAAGTCAGGATCGCCGGGGCCTGCTCCCACAATATACACCGCAGGCTGAAGTGGGTTTGAAGAAGGCGAGATATCTTGTCCGAGGCTTTCGCAATTTGGTCCCATTGAAAATCGTTACCCGTCTTGATTGAAGTTTTCCGGATGCACCTAACTCCCTTAGAAGAAATGATTGGTAGATGCACCCTGATCCATACCCTGGAGGCTAACTCCAGGGCTTCTTTATTTTGACCGAGAATGACTCGATTGCAAGGTGGAACCTGCATCTGTCTCTCGATGGGAGACAACATCCGGTAAGGGACGACGCAGCAGATATAACCACCCTAACCCCGCTAACCCGATCGCGATCGCGCCTAAGCTCACCAATTGAGCAATCCGCAAGGGGCCTAACATTAAACTATCGGTACGCAACCCTTCAATCCAGAAGCGTCCCAGGCTATAGCCAATTAAGTAAAGCAGAAAAATGGTACCGAGTTTGAGGTGCGGTTTGCCCTTTAACCCTCGCAGAAACAAGAGCAGCAACAGCGCAAAGATTGCCAGATTCCACAGCGACTCATAGAGAAAGGTAGGATGAAAATACTCGAAGTTCGCCAAGTCTGGGGGACGCCGCGCTAGGGGAATATAGAGTTTCCAGGGTAAATCAGTGGGGGCCCCAAAGGCTTCTGAGTTGAAAAAGTTGCCCCACCGTCCAATCGCTTGGCCTAAAATCAACGAAGGCGCGACCAGATCGGCCAGTTGCCAGAACGGGACTTTTTGTAAGCGGGCAAAGATTAAAGTTGCGATCGCGCCTGCAATAATCGCCCCATGAATTGCAATCCCACCGCGCCAAATCGCAAAAATCTGAGCGGGATTGTTAACATAATTATCCCACTCAAACAAAACATAGTAGAGTCGAGCGCCAGGAATTGCAGCCACCACCAGCCAAATGGCTAAATCGCCAATGAACTCAGGATTGACATTGCGACGTTGGGCCAAGTATTGGGACAAAAATACCCCAACTAGCACCGCTGTTGCGATCAGCAAACCATACCAACGGATTGCAATGGGCCCCACTTCAACCAAAATGGGTCCGGGAGAGGCAAACTGAAAGGCTAAATGCCAAAAATGAGGATTCAATATCATCTTTTTTCTCGTGGAGCCACCAATAGCCGAGAGACTATTACCAGGGTGACATACTCTCAACGCTCATCAGAATACCGTTAGTTCAGTCTCAACCCACTGTTTTTCAGTTAACAAGGTACCTATGATTAATACGCCTATTGTTTCTCAAACTTCCCCAGATGTAATTCCCTCCTGCGATACAGCTTCGGCTTTGTTGGGGAAATCCTTAAGCGAGTTAACGGAGTGGGTGCAACAATGCGGCCAACCGGCTTATCGGGGACGCCAACTGCACCAATGGATTTACCAGCAAGGAGCGCGCCAGTTTAGCGAAATTTCGGTGTTCCCCAAGCAGTGGCGCGAAACCATGAGGGAGACGAATATCGGACGTTCTACCATTGCTTATCGCGCTCAAGCTCCCGATGGAACGGTGAAGTACCTTTTACGGCTAGCAGACGGTCAAATTATTGAGGCGGTGGGTATCCCCACAGATAAGCGTTTAACGGTATGTGTTTCTTCTCAGGTGGGTTGTCCGATGGGGTGCGATTTCTGCGCCACGGGGAAGGGAGGGTTTAAGCGAAATCTGCAAACCCATGAAATTGTCGATCAGGTGTTGACGGTTCAAGAAGATTTTCAGCGACGGGTAAGCCATATTGTGTTTATGGGGATGGGGGAACCGCTGTTGAATGCGGATCGGGTGTTGGCGGCGATTCGCTGTTTGAACCAAGATGTGGGGATTAGCCAGCGCGGGATAACGCTCTCGACGGTGGGAATTGGCGGACGAATTCGCGATTTAGCCCAGCATCAGTTACAAATTACGCTGGCGGTGAGCTTGCACGCTTCTAATCAAGCGCTTAGAGAACAGTTGATTCCTAGCGCGTTACGCTATCCCTTGACGGATTTACTGGCGGAATGTCGGGAGTATGTTCAACTCACGAAGCGGCGCATGACGTTTGAGTACATTTTGTTGGCGGGTTTAAATGATTTACCCGAACACGCTGAGGAGTTGGCAGATCGTTTGCGCGGGTTTCAAACTCATGTGAATTTGATTCCGTATAATCCCATTGGAGAAGCGGATTATCAGCGACCTAGCCGAGAGCGCATTCAGGAGTTTGTGAAGATTTTAGAAGCGCATCGAATTGCCGTTAGCGTGCGCTATTCGCGCGGGTTAGAAGCGGATGCAGCTTGCGGACAATTGCGGGCTAATCAACGTTTATAGCAAGGTGTTGAGGGCGGTTAGGGCTGCGCGCGATCGCAGGTTAAGATCGCAATTTCCCAGATTAAATGAGGGGCAAATCTCAGTTTGCCCCTAGACTCGGAACGTGCATGTCATCAACAAGTTTTTCAGGGTTTCAACGGGTCAACTCCCCGATGGGAATAGGCTTTACAGGTTGACTAGCGGTGGCAAAATACGCCAGGGCTATAGGCTTCTACAACTTTTCCGCTTTGAGCGCAGGTCACTAACAAATAATCGCAGCTTAAGCACTGGGTTTGGGTTTGATCGGAGTCTGCTATATAGTTGCGTTCGGCTTGGGAGCCGCAATTTGGACAGCACACGACTTGGGAAAGTTGCATTTTTAAATTGTTAATCTCGATTTTACTTTCAAGAGTCCCGATCCGTAAATTTGTGAAAAAAGAATTCGCTTTCATATTAAACTCAATGCAATGTATCTAAAAAGTTGAGCGCTTCACGAGATAACCAGAAGCTCGTAAATTAGGTTGTTGGTTAGAGATATTATAGTCTCCTTTTTTGGGAGGCTGGCAATCTCTCGCAAGATGGGGATCAAGGGATTTAGGGTTGATCCCCAGTCGCTTTACCTGAAAAAGGATATTCAAAGCTTGTATTTTCGATCAGCATAAAACTATCAGAGTTGTGCCAAATCACTTGAATTCTTAAGAAAGATTTTGCAAGAATTTACTTAAGCGGTTCAAATTTAGGGGTAACGATCCCCACATTCACTCTTAACCTTCAATTCTTCCTAGAGAGACTTTCTGCGGCAAACGCCAAGGGGGACGGGGCGAGATTGGCGGCGATCGCGCTTGCGAACAGACCCGATTTTACTGCTCCGCGAACAGTTCGTTTACAGGAAGAATGACAAAATTGATACAAATTTTATCTTCAACCGTTCAGATGACAACAAATCCCCCAAACTCTGGTCGTGCGGTCGTTTGTACCAGCACTTCCTCGGATGACCTGGCGTCTGTAGACCCATTTTTCGCCCTATCTCCGGATCTTCAAGGCATTTGGAATATCGAGGGTTATTTTGAGCAACTGAACCCGGCTTGGCAAGCGGTTCTGGGGTGGACGCCCGCCCAGTTGCAAAGCTGTCCCTATTGGGAATGGGTGCATCCTCACGATCGCGCCAACACCCGCAGCCAAGTTCAACAACTCAATAGCGATCGCCCCACCGCCACCTTTTTTAATCGCTTTCGGGCAGCGGATGGGGCCTATCAATGGCTGTGGTGGCAAGTCACCCTAGATGCGGGGAAACAACGCTGGTATGCGATCGCGCGCGACATCAACCGCACCCACGCCTTTGAACAAGCCGAAGCCCAATATCGCAGCATCTACGAAAACGCCGTTGAAGGCATCTTTCAAACCACCCCAGAAGGTCAATATATCAACGCCAACCCCGCCCTGGCGCGGATTTATGGCTATGACTCAGTATCGGAAATGATCGCAGCCCTCACCGATATCGAGCATCAACTTTACGTTAACCCCCAACGCCGCGCCGACTTTATCGCCCAACTGCAACAGCACGATACCCTCTCTAACTTTGAGGCCGAAATCTATCGGCGCGATCGCACCATCATCTGGATTTCCGAAAAAGCCCGCATCGTGCGCGATCGCTCTGGCAACATCCTGTACTTTGAAGGCTTTGTTGAAGACATCACCGAACGCAAACAAGCCGAAGCCGCCAAACAACGCTCCGAACGCCGCTTAAAGAACCAGCAAACCGCCTTAATTCAGCTTGCAAAATGTCCTCCCATCTATACGGGCGATCTGCAAGCGGCTTGGCGCACGATTACCGAAACGGCTTGCACGACACTGGAAGTTGAACAAGCTAGCCTCTGGTTGTATCGTCAAACCCAACTGATCTGTGCCGATTTCTACGATCGCATCAGCAGCGAACACCGCAGCCAGCAGCAACTCCACCCCCAAGACTCTCCTGAGTATTTTCAAGCCCTAGAGAGCAATAGCGCGATCGCCTTCAATAGCGTTTCCTATCCAACCGCCAGCGCCTTATTAGGCGTTCCCATCCATTTAGGACATCAAACCGTCGGGCTACTGTGCATCGAACGCACGGGCGCTTCCTATGAATGGCTGCTAGAAGAACAGAATTTTGCGAGTTATCTGGCGTATATGGCCTCGTTAGCAATGGAAGCGAGCGATCGCGCCGCCGCCGTCAAAGCCGCCGCCCAAAGTGCCACCGAACTCGAACAGTCGCTTTCTCTACTGCGTGCCACCTTAGAATCTACCGCCGATGGCATTGTCGCCGTGGATTTGTTGGGGAATATCCTCACCTACAACCAGAAATTTGTGGAAATGTGGAAGATGCCCCCCGCCTTATTGCAAGCGTCGCAGTCGGAACGATTGGAATTTTTGCAAGATTCCCTCAACGATCCGCAAAGCTATCAAGAGCGCATCTACGAACTAGAGGCACATCCAGAACGGGAAGCTTACGATCTGATTGAACTCAAAGATGGGCGCGTGTTTGAACGCTATTCCCTCCCCCAACGTCTCGGCGACAACATTATTGGGCGAGTTTGGAGTTTTTGCGATATCACCGAAGGCAAAAAGATCGAACGCCTGAAGAATGAGTTTGTCTCAATGGTGAGTCACGAACTGCGAACCCCTCTGACTTCCATTCGCGGTTCTTTAAGTCTGATGATGGGGGGCGTTGTCGGAGAGTTACCCGCACCCGCCAAAAGCTTAATTGAGATTGCCTATAAAAACAGCGAACGGTTGGTTTTGCTGATTAATGACATTCTCGATATTGAGAAGATTGAATCGGGAAAAATGGATTTCTCGCTGCAACCCTTCGATCTGGTGAGTTTGGTTGAACAAGCTATTGAAGCCAACCGGGCTTACGGCGAACAGTTTGGGGTGAGCTTTTGTCTAGAAACTGAGGTTGAGAATATTCAGGTCAATGTTGATAGCACCCGCCTGATGCAAGTGATGGCGAATTTATTGTCCAATGCGGCCAAGTTTTCCCCGTTAAATGATGTGGTGACAGTCCAAATTCAAGCCCAACTGGGGGAATGGGTGCAAGTCAGCGTTCGCGATCGCGGTGCGGGCATTCCAGAGGCGTTTCGCAGCCAAATTTTCCAGAAATTCGCCCAAGCCGACTCTTCCGACTCTCGCCAAAAGGGGGGAACGGGGTTAGGGTTAAGCATCAGTAAAGCGATTATCGAACGCTTGGGGGGAGAGATTGGTTTTGACACCGAGGTGGATCGAGGAACGACCTTTTACTTCAGTTTGCCCCAATGGCGATCGCCTGAAGCTGCACTTCCTAGCGTTGCACCCCATCAACCTCGGATTCTCATTTGCGAAGACGATCCCGATATTGCCCACTTGCTGAGTTTAATGCTCGCCAACGGCGGCTACCAGACCGATATTGCCTACAACGCCAGCCAAGCCAAGCAACGACTTGCCCAAACGCCTTGTCCCTATGTGGCGATGACGCTCGATCTCGCCATGCCCGATCAAGATGGGATTTCGCTGATGCGCGAACTACACGACAGCATACCCCATTTGGCGATTGTGATTGTTTCAGCCAGCGCTCAACAAGGTCGCAAAGCCTTGAGTAATAGCGAATTTGCGGTAGTTGATTGGTTAGATAAACCCATCGATCGCGATCGCCTCATGAGTGCCATTAAACAAGCCGTCTTGCATCATCCGGGTTGCCGACCGAAAATTCTCCATGTGGAGGATGATTTGGATATTCTCAGAATTGTCTCAGCGATTTTGGCAGAAGTTGCCGATATCATCCCGGCGCATACCTTAAGCGCGGCTCATCACTTCTTGGCGCGAGAAAGCTTTGATTTGGTCATTTTAGATATTGGACTTCCCGATGGGTATGGGTTGGAGTTGCTCCCCCAACTCAAAAGCCCGTATCCTGGAGGTCAACCGATCCCCGTGGTGATTTTCTCTGCCCAAGAGGTAAGCCGAGAGGTGAGTGCTAAAATTGCCGCCAAGCTGGTGAAGACCCGTACCTCTAATCAAGAGTTGCTCGATACAATAAAGTCGTTAGTCTCCGCTCATCATCCCTGCGGGCTTCAAACTCCTCCCTAGGAAATTCGTGCATCTGGCTCTATTCAAGATTTCGCGATTCGATCAGAGCGATCTTCGCAGCTTTTCGTAAGCATCCCTGCGGGAATCGCCCCTTCTTTATCCTTAAATAGTTAACCTACGATCATGATCAGTTCGCCAGAGAATGTTCGGGAACAATTTGAAGCCCTCCGCCGAGCTTACGAGCAACAACTGCCCAAAAAGGTAGAAGAACTAGAACAGATTTGGCAAAAACTACTAGAGGCTCCTTGGGATTTAGCGGAGTGGGAAATTTTCCATTGTTTGGCTCATCGCCTTGTGGGGACGAGTGCCACCTTTGGGTTTGCGGGTGTTAGCGAGATTACGTATACCTTAGAGTGTTGCCTGCGAGATGCGATCGCCACAAACCGCATCCCGTCTGCCGAGCAAAAAGCCTCGATTAAAAGCTTGCTAGAAGCTTTAAAACGCGCGACGATCGACCCTCAGCAAGACCTTCCCAATACGCATCTGAGCGATCGCGGTGAGTTTGCCCATCGGAACTTGCTTTGGCAGCCGGATCGGACGATCGAAACGCCCCATTTCTTCTCGCTGCAAGAACAGAAAAAACTGATCTTTTTAGTGGAAGATGACCCCATTCTCGCTCAAGATTTAGCGCTGCAATTGAGTTTCTTTAGTTATACCGTCGAAATTTTTCAAGATTTACAAGGCTTAAGCGCGGCGATCGACCAAGCCAATCCCGCAGCGCTGGTGATGGATATTATTTTGCCAGAGGGTCATTGTGCTGGGCCAGAACTCATGCAAGCCATTCAACGCGAACGCCTGACGCCTTTACCAGTCATTTTCATTTCTGCCCGCGAGGATCTAACGGCCCGCTTGCAAGCCGTGCGGGCTGGTGGGTCTGCCTATTTTACCAAGCCTGTAGACATTGGCGGCTTAATTGACAAGCTCGATACCCTCACCGCCCATAAACCCGTCGAACCCGGACGGATTTTAATTGTGGAAGATGAATCGATCTTAGCCACCTACTATGCCGCCGTTTTGCAACAAGCCGGGATGCTGACTGCGGTTGTCACCGATCCGATGCAGGTGATGCAACCGCTGGTGGAGTTTAAGCCAGACTTGATTTTAATGGATATGTATATGCCCGGTTGTAGCGGTTTGGAGTTAGCTTCGGTGATCCGCCAGCAGGATGCTTACGTCAGCATTCCGATCGTGTTTCTCTCGATTGAAACCAATATGGAACAGCAACTGGCGGCGATGCATTTGGGGGGCGATGAATTTTTAACTAAACCCATTGAACCCTCGCATCTGGTGGCGGAGGTGAAAAGCCGCGTGATGCGATCGCGCATTCTCAGTTCCTTTATGGTGCGCGACTCCCTAACCGGACTGTTTAACCACACGAAAACGAAAGAACAGCTTTACATCGAAGTCGCCCGCGCCAAACGCTCTTCAAAGCCCCTCGCCTTCGCCATGCTCGATATTGACCACTTTAAATCGATTAACGACGCCTTCGGTCACTTAATCGGCGATCGCGTTATTCGCAGTCTGTCTCGCCTGTTACAGCAGCGTCTCCGTAAAACCGATGTAATTGGCCGTTATGGAGGCGAAGAATTTGCGGCGATCCTCCCCGATACCAGCGTCCAAGCAGCGGCTAAAGTCTTTGATGAAATTCGCGACGGCTTCGCGAAAGTCCGCCAACAAGCCGCAGAACATGAATTTTCCGTGACTTTTAGTTGCGGCGTTGCGGGTTTTCCAGAGTATGGAGACCCCAATAGCTTGAATGAAGCCGCCGATAAAGCCATGTATGCGGCTAAACGAGGCGGTCGAAATCGAGTCAAAATTGCCCAACCGGATGAAATTTAACGGGAGATTTCCGCCCATTCGCCAGTTCGCCTTCTAAAATCGATGGGAAACGATCGACCGATGTGTAATGACTATACGTTAAGCTTTGACGATGCTCTATGGACAAGTTTCTCGCCCAAAACCCGCAAATGTCATTAAAAGAACAAATCCCAGCCACGGATAATATCAATATTCACATTGAAGACGACCGCACGGGCATGACCGTCGAAACCCTGAAGCGGGCCTTCATTGACAATTTGTATTACATCCAAGGTAAAAACGAGTTCCTCGCCACCCCTTACGACTATTACGTGGCGTTGGCCTATACAATTCGCGATCGCCTGTTGCGTCGGTGGATTGAAACCACAACGACTTATATTCAGCAAGACGTTAAAAGCGTTTATTATCTGTCGGCGGAATTTCTCATGGGCCGCCAACTGGAAAATAACCTGCTTAACCTAGGTTTGGAAGAAAAAATTCGCCAAGCCTTAAGCGAATTAGGGATCGATCTCGGTCAACTCACCATCCTGGAAGCCGAACCCGGTTTGGGAAATGGCGGTTTAGGACGTTTAGCCGCCTGTTTCCTTGACTCCCTGGCGACCCTAGAAATTCCCGCCGTTGGCTATGGTATTCGCTACGAATTTGGGATCTTTGACCAACGGATCGAAAATGGCGTGCAAGTCGAACATCCCGATAAGTGGTTGCGTTTTGGCAACCCTTGGGAAATTCGCCGTCCGGAACTGACGGTAGATGTTCTGTTTGGCGGCCACACGGAAGGACATCAAGACCGTCACGGCCATTATCGGGTGCGTTGGGTGGCCGATCGCAAGGTAATGGGCACGCCCTACGATACTCCGGTTCCCGGTTATAACCACAATACGGTGAATACGCTGCGCCTATGGCGGGCCGGGGCGTCTGAAGAGTTTGATTTCCAAGTCTTCAACAGCGGAGATTATGCAGGCGCGGTGACGGATAAGATTAGTTCGGAAAATATCTCTAAGGTGCTTTATCCGAACGATAATACCTCCCAAGGGAAGCAACTGCGCCTCGAACAACAGTATTTCTTTGTCAGTTGTTCGTTGCAAGATATTATTCGCAACTACCGCCGCAGTCACGCCAACTTTGATGTCTTTCCCGAAAAAGTGGCCATTCAGCTAAACGATACCCACCCCGCAATTGGGGTTGCGGAATTGATGCGATTATTGGTGGACGTACATGAAGTGGGTTGGAACCGCGCTTGGGTGATTACTCGCGCCTGTTTTGCCTATACCAACCATACTCTACTCTCAGAAGCCTTAGAACGCTGGCCGGTGAGTTTGTTTGAACGCTTGCTACCCCGCCATTTGGAGATTATCTACGAAATTAATCATCGCTTCTTGAAAGAGGTGCGATCGCGCTATCCCCAAGATCCGCAAAAGGCCGCCCAAATGTCGATTATCGCCGAATTACCCGAAAAATCGGTTTGTATGGCGCATTTAGCCTGCGTGGGTAGCCATGCAATTAACGGGGTGGCGGCTTTGCATACGGAATTGCTCAAACAAGATGTCCTGCAAGACTTCTATCGCTTCTGGCCGGAGAAATTTAATAATAAAACCAATGGGGTAACGCCGCGCCGTTGGTTGTTGTTGAGTAACCCTCGCCTGTGTCAGTTAATTACGTCCAAAATTGGTAAAGGTTGGGTGACGGATCTCGACCAATTTAGACAGTTAGAAGCCTACGCAGACGATCCGGCATTCCGGCAGCAATGGCAAGAGATTAAACGAGCCTGCAAGCAGGATCTTGCTGATTATATTCTGCTGTTTAACGATGTGGAAGTGGATCTCGATTCGCTGTTCGACGTGCAAGTTAAGCGCATTCACGAATACAAGCGCCAATTGTTGATGGTGCTGTACATCATTACCCTCTATAACCGGATTAAGCGCAATCCCCAAATTGAAATCCAACCGCGTACCTTTATCTTTGCGGGTAAGGCTGCGCCCGGTTATTATTTGGCAAAGTTAATCATTCAATTGGTTAACGCGATCGCACCAGTCATTAATAATGATGCCGATGTCGCCGGACGCCTGAAGGTGGTATTCTTAGCCGGATATTCGGTATCTTTGGGACAAAAGGTCTATCCCGCCGCTGAGTTATCCGAACAAATTTCCACCGCCGGTAAAGAAGCATCGGGTACGGGGAATATGAAGTTCGCCATGAATGGGGCGCTGACGATTGGTACCCTAGATGGAGCGAACATTGAAATTCGCGAAGAAGTCGGTGCAGAGAATTTCTTCTTGTTTGGGTTAACCGCCGAACAAGTCTATGCGCTGAAAGCCGAAGGCTATAACCCGATGACTTACTTTAACGAAAATCTTGAGTTACAAGAAGTGATCGGTCGTATTGCGGCTGGAGATTTCTCGCATGGGGATCGCGAAACCTTTAAACCGCTAGTCAATTCGCTACTCGATCTCGATCAATACCTGCTATTTGCCGATTATCAGGCCTATGTTGATTGTCAGGCACAGGTGGATCGGGCCTATCGCGATCGCGAAAATTGGACGCGGATGTCCATTCTCAATTCTGCCCGAATGGGTAAGTTTAGCAGCGATCGCACCATTCGCGAATACTGCAAGGAGATCTGGAAAACGCGCCCTCTTACCATTAAAGTCCCAGACTACGATCAAGGCGCTGTCAGCTTAAACGTCGATCCCGATACGTTTAATTCCCAATAACATCTTGAGAAACCGGGCGATAAACCCGGTTTCTGCCTTTGTGGGGTCAACGCTTAGGAGTGCTAAAATACGAAGCAATCTCGCTCCTGATAGACTGACGCTATTTCAAGTCCCACAGAAACTCCGCCATCTGGTGGGCGCAGGCTGCAATAGAATAGTTTTGCATCTGGGTTTGATAGCGGTTAAAGTCGCGGGGTTTCCCCAACAGAGATTGAATGGCTTGGGCTAGCGCGATCGCATCATTTTCTGGAATAATTTTGAAATCGGGAAAGTTGGCAAAATCTGCCGTACAACCCACCGCTTCAGTGACGATACAGGGTAAACCCGCTTGTAAGGCTTCATTCACCACTAACCCCCAAACTTCCCCTTGGCGTTGCGAAGGTAAAACCAAGACATCGGCGGCTAAATAATAGGGGGGGAGTTCTTGTTGATTTTTAAACCCGGCGAAATGGATGGGAAGGGGTGCAAGTTGCTGGGCTAGGGTTTGCAATTTTTCGGCTAATGTCCCCGATCCTAAAAAGATTACCCCTAATTGTTGCTGAATTTCTAGGGGCAGTTGGGCGATCGCATTGAGAATGAGTTCCGGGTTTTTCTTGGGGATGAGTTTACCGCTAAATAGGAGAACTGTTTGCGCGTCGTTGAAGCCGAGGGAGGTTCGCAGGTTTTGGCGCAAGTGCTGTTTTTCTGGGGCGGGAATTTCTGAGGTGCGATCGCGCACGCTAAAATAAGCCATCCCCAAGCGTTTCGGGGAAATGCCATGACGAATCAGGTGTTGGCGGTTGAATTCACCAAAAGCAATGGCAGAATCAAATAAGCTGTAGGAGGTGCGATAGATCAGCGATCGCACTTTCTCCTTCATTGGGCTTCTCACCACCGAGACATCTGTCGTTTCGGCGCGTAAGGTACAGGGAATACCCCGCAACCGGGCTTGTAGGGTGGCAGTCACGGCCCCTTGATAGTTTAAGGTGGTGACTAAAATCCGCGTCGGTTTTTCGGCTTTGAGAATATCTACCCATCCCGGCGCGTGCAAGTCGCGAAAGCCTGCGGGTTGTTCCTGCTGGTTGCTGTTGAGGAACGTAGAGCGATAGCCTTCTAATAGGGGTTCATCCCAGGCGAAGGTGGTATTAAACTCGCGATCGCGATAGCCTTGGATCGAGAAGTCAGATAAATACACCACCAAACATTCTCCCCCCTTCGCTTCGATCTCCTGCGCCATTTGGCGAAATACGGGGGCGTGATATTGAACTGGGTGGGAAGCTAAAACGATCAGTTTCACGAAACCTCCTTAACCGGTTCCGCCGCTACTGGGGAAGCTTCTGTATCGAATTGACTATAAATTTGCCCATTTTGCAACGTCGTTTTCAAGGCGGCGAAAAAGCCCAAACCATAGAAACCCGCCCGACTCGCCATTTTCAGCGGCGAACCACTCTTATTACAAGGGGGATGGCCTAAAACGTGACAGTCAAATAGCTTGGCATAAAAGCGCAACTGTTGGGCGGGGGTGAGATTTTTTAACCCCATCAAGAAGTGATTGTGATAGAAGGTAATCTGGTATTGGAGCGATCGCATCGAGATATCATGACATCCCCCGGTTTCTTCGCCTAAATGCACTAACTGCGCTTCCGGGTCATACCAAATTGTGTAGCCCGTCGAGCGAATTCGCAAGCAAAAATCCGACTCTTCGCGTACCGCACTCCCGCGAAACCGTTCGTCAAATGCTAAACCATATTTCGAGAAAATCTCTTTGCGGAAAGACATATTACAACCCCGCGCCGAAATCACCGCTTGGGGTTTAACCGTATGCACCAAATCGATATGATACCAAGCAATCCCCGGATCGCAGGCGGCGGGAGGTAAATCTTCTATGGTTAATTTTCCTCCAGAATCGCCCAATTTCATCCGGTCTAACACGCGCCCCGCCACAGCCCCCACTTCCGGGCGTTCGTAGTTGCGGGCGTGGGCGGCGAGAAAGCCTTCCGGGAGAACCACATCATCATCAATAAATAGAATAATTTCTCCGGTTGCCCGTCGAACGGCGTAATTTCTCGCCCCTGGTAAACTCGCCCAACTGACGCGATAAAGCTGAATTTTACCCTGGGAGGCAAGTTCATCGAGATAGGCTTGGGTAGCAGGTTCGTGTTGTGCCGTTTGATCGACAACAATCACTTCAAAGTCAGGATAATCTTGCTTAAGAACATCCGCAAGGCTATTGCACAAAGGTTCCTCGCGGCCATAAGTGGGGATGATGACGGAGATTTTCATAGCAGGATGGGGGGATGGGGAAGAAGGGAATTAGGAGTTAGGAGTTGGATTGGGTCGAAGTATTATTTTTATTCTTCCTGGAAACTTATTATTACTGACAGTCTGGTTAGAACAGAATTCTGAAAAATGGAAACCTGG
>NZ_MJGC01000072.1 GCF_001746915.1 Desertifilum tharense IPPAS B-1220 | reverse complement strand
GAGTTGGGGGTTGGGGGTTGGGGAAGAAGGGAGTTGGGAGTTGGGGGTTGGGGAAGAAGGGAGTTGGGAGTTGGGAGTTGGGGGTTGGGGAAGAAGGGAGTTGGGAGTTGGGGAAGAAGAGGATGGGGAGATGGGGGGATGGGGGGAAGTTAGTGCTAATTTTTGAGATGAAACCCGGAAGTAAGGTTCGTTGAGGCTTTGAGAGCTATCTTTTGGGTACTAGCACGCCGGGAGTTTGGCAAATCGCTACAGGCGATCGCAGCCAACCTAGACATGCCTTATGAAACTGTGAAAACTTACGCCAACGTTAGCCCGAAGAGTTTTAAACGGAGAGAATCAATCCTCTTCTGTTGATCAATAATTAGTCACCGATGACAATTAATTAGTCACTGTACAACATGAAGCGGGTAATGGGACTCGAACCCACGACATTTAGCTTGGGAAGCTAACGTTCTACCACTGAACTATACCCGCATTTAGCCTTTTTAAGACTCAAGTGTCTTTTTGGCAAAGTTAACCTTCATTATAGCATGACTGTTGGCTGCGTGTCACTATTGTCTCAAATAGAGGACGACGCGATCGCGGTGATGGAGACAAACACAGAGGAAACGACAAAAATTGCCACCTTTTGCGTAAAACCGGCTAGGAAATTACGAGAGATAGAAGAAGGCTGGTAATTTTGCCGCCTGCTCCTCTCCTCTACTCCCTTAACCTAGCGATGAATGCGTGTAATTGGAGCCAGAAATGGATACAAGCAACGAACTAGACGAGAAACTCCAGCAACTAGCTATCGAAGCTCAAAACCATCCTCCTGGCACCCGACAAAGACAAATAGCCCTCACAAAGCTAGTTTCAACGCTTCAAAAATCGGGTCAACTTTGTCGTCCTCAACTTGGTCGTTTTCCCAAAGAAGTTTATGACGATCTTTATAATGAAACTCAACAGCGAGTCTTATTATTTGTTTTTCAAAACATTAACAATTACGACCCCCAGCGAGGCAAGCTAATAAAATGGGTGAACTTCATGATGGATAAACGATTTATTGATGTCTTGCGAGAGCGCAGCCATAAAAAAATTCAATATATGCCTAATATGGATGAATTGGATCGACTGTGTGAAAGAAACTCTTTGTCTATCGTGAAAGAAGTCGCCCAAGAGATTCGAGAGTATTTACAGAACGACCCAGAAGGTAAATTTAGCCAAGTTCACATTAGTAAAAATCCCAGGGCTAATTTTAGAGCGATCGCTCTTCGCTACTTAGAGGGAAGATCGTGGCAAGAAATCTCAAACGAGCTAAATGTAGGAGTTTCTACTCTCAGCAGCTTTTATCAACGTAAATTAGAAAAATTTGCCGAGCATTTTCGGGAATATCTTAAAGATCAACATTGTCTATAACGGTTTGAGTATTGATGTTAATTTATATTCCAACGGATTGCCAAATGCTTATTCCCCTAACGGCTTACAACCATCAAATTGCCAATAAATATTCTCAGCAACAGCTTAATCCTCAGAAAGCCAAACAGGTCTATCTCAATCTTTTAGCGGTTTCTGCTGTTGATTTTTATCTGCAATGTTTAGGAATCTCCACCGATATAGAAGCCAGTTACTCTCATAATCCGGCACTATTTTCTTTACAAAATGTTGCCGATCTGCAAATTTCTAAATTAGGTCATTTAGAATGTCGTCCAATGTTAGCGAACGAGCAAGTTCTAAAGATACCGCAGGAAGTTTGGCAAAATCGCATTGGCTACATGGCTGTTCAGTTTAACGAAAGTTTGACAGAAGCAACAATTCTCGGTTTTATTCTTCAGCCAAGCCAGGAAGAAATAGGTCTCGATCGACTTCAGTCTCTAGATTATTTTCTCGAATATTTAGAAAAATTGAGTTTAGCAGCAGCTCAAAACAGTGAAGAAGTCAGAGCAAACGCAAAGCTTGTAAAACTCAATCAATGGATAGAAAAAGTCTTTGAAGTCGGCTGGGAAAACTTGGAAAGGGTGATGAAACATCCTCAAGAATATGCTATTGTCCGCAAGAAACCCATAGAAGCAGATCGTCCAAATGATGACATTACGCGAGGTAAATTAATTGACTTAGGAATCCAACTTGCGGATCGTCCTGTTGTTTTGATTGTCTCCCTCCTTTCAACTCACGAGTGCGAACGAGAAATTCGCCTCGTGGTACGCTCTGCTGGAAACTATCCTTATCTACCTGAAAAATTGCAACTCACTGTACTGGATGCAGAGGGGAATGAAGTATTGCAAGCTCAGGCGCGTGAAGCAGATAACTGGATACAGTTAGAATTCACTGGGGAAATTGGAGAATATTTTAGCGTTAGTCTTGCTTTAGGAGAAATTAGCATGGTAGAAGAATTTATTATTTAATGAAACCATTGTTATCTTAAGCTCCAATGACCAAGCGAGTAATTCTGACCTTATTGAAGGGTAGCTACGATCGAGGCTTTCCAGTAATTTTAAGGATTGGGGAGCCAACAGGGTTAACCCCTTGGAGCAGTCAAATTATTGGACATTTACCCCCAGCACCCGGTATGGAGAAAGCCTTATCCAATTGGCAATCTGCCTACCGTCAAGTTATTATGCCTTCTGCACGTATTAAACCTAAACCCGTACAAATTACTAACTTTTCTTGCTACCAATTTGGAGACGAGTTAGCGATCTGTCTAAATCGGTGGTTAAATTCAACTCATCCAGAGTGGCAAAAAATTCGCGATGAGTTACAGCGATCGCTCTATCAAACCGAAGAAGTTGAAGTCATTATTGAAACCGAAGTTCCTCAACTCAGACAGATTCCTTGGCACTTATGGGATTTGTTCGATCGCTACTATACGCGCGCAGAAGTTGCTTTAAGTACCCCTAATTACCGCTCTTTATCGCAAACTCCAAAATATCAGGATTGTCCAGTAAAAATTCTAGCAATTTTAGGTGATGACACGAATATTAATATACAAGAAGATGAGAAGATTATTGCTCAACTCAGGGACTCTCAGTCTAAGTTTTTAGTTCGTCCCACGCGTGAAGAACTTTTTTCAACTTTATATAATTTTTCTTGTAATATTTTATTTTTTGCCGGACATAGCTTTACTAAAGAAAATAATGGCGGCGGAGAAATTTATATTAATGAGGAAGAAAGCGTTTCGTTATCAGAATTTAAAACTGCTCTAAGAAAAGCTATTGAAAATGGGTTAAAACTCGCGATTTTCAACTCTTGCGACGGCTTAGGATTAGCTGAAGACTTAGCAGAGGTTCAAATTCCTCAAACTATTTTTATGCGGGAATTAGTTCCCGATCAAATGGCTCAGGAATTTTTGAAACATTTTTTACAAAGTTTTGCGAATGGACAATCTTTATACCTATCCGTTCGGGAAGCGCGAGAACGCTTAGAAGCATTTTCCGATCGATATCCCTTTGCGAGTTGGCTACCCGCTATCTATCAAAATCCAGCCGAGGAAACGCTGACTTGGGAAAAGCTCAAAAACCATTCAGATCGAAATTCAAATATTACTCCTGTCCCTCCTCAACCCAAACCCTCGAAACTGGAAAAAAGAGGTAAAATTTCACAAGCTTTGCTGACGAGTTTGGTGGTTACAGCTTTAGTCATGGGAGCGCGATCGCAAGAATTTTTGCAAGCTTGGGAACTACAAGCATACGATTTTTTGATTGGGCTACAGGCTCAAAGCCAACCTGACGAGCGCTTTACTATTATTACAATTAGCGAAGAAGATATTCAATACCAAGCTGAGAACTATTCAGATTTACGAGATTCGTTATCTAATCAAGCTTTAACTGAAATTGTTGAGAAACTCAAGCCTTATCATCCCAGAGTCATTGCACTGGATATTGTCCGCGATTTTGCACTTCCCCAAGGATTGCTGACTGCACTACAGAATCAACCCTTTATCTGGATGTGTCAAGTTCCCGATTTAGAAAGCCAGCTTCCCAGCTTCAAGCCTCCACCCAATTTGATCCAAGCTGAATTAGGATTTATTAACTTTCCCCTAGATGCTGATGATGTTATTCGGCGACAATTTTTAGGTATGAGGAGAGATGAGGATTGTCCCACAGCCCGATCGTTAGGCTTAACAGTGGCTTTGCAATACTTAGCCACAGAGCCGAATCCAGTCCATCCTAATTTTGAGCGTGTCCCTGTGAAAATTGGTTCTCTGATCTTTCCTAAGTTAGAACATCATTCGGGGGGATATCAAATGAATCCTAACCAAGCACGGGGTTATCAAATTTTGTTAGATTATCGTTCCTCCTTTCCCACTCAAATCGCATTGAGAGCGTTGCTGAATGGCTCTGTGGATGCGGAACTTACAGAACTAGTAAACAACCGCATTGTGTTAATTGGAAGATTTGAAGACCGTAAGGATGCTCATTACATCCCTAATTTTTCTCGCCAGCACCGCCCAAAAGTTCCTGGTGTTTTAATTCACGCCCATTTAGCCAGCCAAATTTTGAATGTAGTCCTTGAACAACGTCCTTTAATTCGTTGGTGGCCCGAAGCCGGGGAAATGGTTTGGACTTGGGTTTGGGGTTTAGTTGGAGGAGGGATTGTGCTGTTAAGGCGATCTCGCTTAGAGCAAGTTTTGGCGATCGCCCTAGGGTTAGCCGCTCTGTGCCTTGCTTGCGCTCTGTTTTTCCTCAATGGTTACTGGATACCCTTAATTCCCCCTGTGCTGACTCTAGTTTTGACAGCGGGAAGCCTGATCTTCTATCTCAATCGCAAATATCAGTAAAGCAACATCTACCATGACCAAAATTCGCGTGCTTCAAAAATTCATGTTCTGGGTGGCGGCGATGAGTGCGATCGCATCTCCCTTCGTTTTAAGCCAATCGTCCTTAGCGACAAGGGTGACTTTTCCATCATTTAACAACCAAAACGATTCAGGATTAGAAGACCCCGGAAGACCGACTTCTCAAAGCTCTGGCGGACGGCGTACCATGTGCGGTTTAGTTGAGCCTGCATTAACAGCACTAATTCCTAAACATGCTCGCGGTCTAACCTTAACTGAATCTCCTACCTTCTGGTTTTACGTTCCTTATGCAGTTGAACAAGCCCATCGTCTAGAATTTCAAATCTTAGACTCTAAAAACAAGCGCCTATATCGGACAAGTTTTACTCTTCCCCAGAACTCTAACTTAGTGAGCTTGACTTTACCTGCTACCCATCCCTTAAAATCTGAAGAAACTTACATCTGGTCTTTTTCAGTTTATTGCAATCCCCAAATCCCTAATGCTTTTGCGAATGTGGGTGGGTTGATTAAACGTCCGAACTCAAGTGTATCTCTGCAACAACAGATAGAACAAGCTCAGACGCTTCAGGAAAAAGCCATAGTTTATGCAAATCATAAAATTTGGTACGATGCCTTAAATAGTTTAGCTCAACTGCGCTGCCAAGAACCTGAAAATGCTCTAATCCAAGCCGATTGGCAAGAAGCTTTAAAATCGGTAGAAGGTTTAGAAGCAGTTGCAGAAAAGAGCGAACTGCAATGTTACAGCCATCAGTAGTTTGCTAACGCCAATTGCCAATTAATGTATAAGCCGCCCAATAATACGGTTCAGTGTATTCTCTCAGAATAGAAATTTGAGCGGTTTGCAGGGCTTTCGCTAAACTTATCGGTTGAGCCAGCAGTTGATACAATTCATTCGTCAGTTTAGCCGTAGATTCATCAGGAATTAGCCAGAGGGTTGCAATTGTACTTCTTGCACCCGAACGTACAGCAACGCCTGCTAACCCTAATGCAGCGCGTCTATCTCCAGCAGCAGTTTGACAAGCACTTAGCACTAAAAGTTGAATAGGAGTATCCTCAATTTGGCTGCGTTCTTGCAAGAGTTGATTCAGTTCTCTGATGTTGAGTGTATCTTGCCAGACTAAAAGAAAAGTGTTTTCAACTTGAGAACTAAATTGTCCGTGAGTTGCTAGGTGAACAATCGAAAATTGAGGTTGATTGAGCTTTTGATTAAATTCATTTTTGGTAAATTGCTCGTTAATTAGGGGTTGAGTTCTTGGGAAATAAGACTGAATATTTTCGATTTCCTGAATGACTCCGGGAAGAGGGGGTTGGCCTTGATTTGCTTCAGAAACACCTGCGGCTAAAACATAGGGCGACTTCTGAATTCTTTGGGCTTGTAATAGCTGAATTCCCGGAGTTTGAGCAATGGGGTATTTTTCGATCAGGTAGCGTTCGCCGTCAAAAAGAGCAGACATGGGGAGATTGCGAAGCAGATCGTCTAAAACGAAAACCAAAGTTTCAGGCGGATGACGGGTTAAGATATTTTCTGCTTTTTGAATCAGGATTTGATAGAACTCTTCAGAAAGTTCTCGATCCTCTTCTGCAAACAGAGGTTGTTGCAAGCTGGTTTTCAAATCTTCAACTTTTCCGGAGACTTCCAATCGACTAATAGGGGTTGAATAATAAGCAAGTTGATTTTGATGGGGGGGCTTAATGATAACTGCTAATTTGTTATTTAAGGCAATGGTGTAAAATACCGCAACGGTTGGATCGATGCGGTCGATATTTTCGGGCTGATTCTGCAAGCAACTATCTCGGAAAAAGTTATTGAGTTCAGCTAATTGCAGGGCTTCAATTACAACTCTTGCAGATTGTAGATTTTCTTGAGAGGGTTGAGGTGCTTGTAATAAAAGTTCGGCGAGTTGGCGATAGATGGGTTCAATTTCATCTCTAAATGAAAATTGGACATCTGGGTTAAGGCTGACTAAATCGGTGCGGATTTTTTGAAGATTGGTAAAGGCTGCCTTATAGTAATTAATTGCAGTTAGATTATTTTGAATTCTAGCAATTCTGCCCAGTTGCCATTGCCATTGATAGGCGATATCCGGGGCTTGAATTTCTTCAGCAATTTCTAAGGCTTGTTGGGTGAGTTGGGTGGCTTCTTGCCAGTTGGCGTTAGTTTCATAAAACTGAGCAAGTTTGCCTAAAGCATAGGATAAGCTACGGCGATCGCCTAAATTTTCTGCCTGCGCGATCGCTCTTTTCAAGACATCTTGACTCTGCCCCTCTAAGCCTTGAGATTGACAGGCTAGAAGTTGGGCAAAGTTAACTTGAGCATAGATAGTAGCACGACTTGGATTTAAGCGATTAATCAGAGATTGCAGGCTTTGAATTTCGTTTGCATCTATCGTTTGATTGAGTTTATATAAAGCATTGAGATAGTTAAGTTTAGCTTGGGCTTGGGTAAGGGCATGAGGAGATTGCAGCGCCGCGTTTTGATAAGAATTCGCTGCAACTTTATAACCTTCTATAGCCTGTTCTTGGGTAAGACGACGACAAAAATCAGGTCTTTCATTGTATTGAATAAGGCTTGATTGGCGTTCCTCTTCAAGCAAAGCAAAGGCTTTTTGGGTATTGCCTAAACTGAGTAAAGCAGTCCCCATAGCCGCCCGATCTTGCAATTGGTTAGCAACTTGCAAACTGGCTTCTAAAACGGCTTGAGATTTGTCTAATTCTCCCGCAACCCGGAACGCATTTCCCAAACTTCTCAACCCGGTACTTTTTAACAAAGAGGCTGGAGACGCTTGTAACTGCTGTTGTACTCCTGAAAGTAACGTCGTAGCGCGATTATGCAGTCCTAAAGCTTGCAAAGCCTGAGCTTGGTTAATTTTACTCCCTAATTCTCCAGAGGCATCGCCAATTTGCTGATACAGCCGAGTTGAGAGTTGCCAGTTTTCTAGGGCTGGTTCGACTTGCCCCCTCGTCCAATTTAAATGACCTTGCGTATTATAGATGCGGGCTAAGATTTCCGGCTGAGTTTGTCCTAGGGCGAGACTTTGGGCGATCGCACTTTCCGCTTGCTGCCATTCTCCCAGTTTCTGATAGGCTAAAGCGAGGTAATTCCAGGCCAGGGCTTGAGAAGCCGGATTAGTATCGGTTTGGATGACTTGCTGCCAAAGCGCGATCGCCTCTGGATAGCGTTCCTCGCGATAAAGATTTTGTCCGAGTTGTAAGCTAGGGGGAGGATTCGTCACCCCTGGGGCATGAGGTAAGCTAAGGCTCAGACCCAAGCCTAAACAAGCTAAGAGAATCCAACCCAGAATAGACCTTAAAAAGGATTGGACTGAATCGAGAAATGCAACCCTCTTTCTTGCCATGTTCTTTCCCTAGAATCCAGATTAACTAAAGGTAAACCCCAATCTAAACGGGCTGAAAAACTCCCCAATTGCAGCCGCAACCCCAAACCCACCGAAGCTAGCGTTCTGGGGTCAAATCCTTGACGATTTGTGCGATTCCAGCCCCTTCCGACATCGACAAACGGCGCAATTTGCAGACTCATTGCGCGTTGGGGTAAGCGATAAATCGGTAAGCGCACCTCCGCCGATCCAAACACCCCATTATCCGTAAGTCGGGCATCTTGGCGATAACCGCGCACCGTTCCCAAACCGCCTAAGCTAAACTGTTCTACCGGGACTAGATCGGAAGCCAGTTGCAAGTCTCCACGCAGTACCACCAGCGTATCGGGTGCGATCGCCCTTACCCATTGTCCCTGTCCGCGCCATGCTAAAAAACGACTATCCGGCGCATCGTTATTAATTGTCGCCCCCAATAAGCCCAAACCCCAACTGAATTGGGAGCGTAAAGCCAAGATTTCGCGATCGCCCCGTTGCGTCCATTCTTGAAAGAACCGCAGCGCCGAAATCCGGGTTTCTCCATCCGCATTCGCCCCCAAAGATAGGGGATACGGTTGTCCGAGAATAGAAGTATCGCTTTCGGTACGCGAAGCCGTTAACCCCATCGCCAACTCTCGGTAGGGTGAGAGTAGCACAGGTTGGCGTAAGGTGAGATCGTATGTACGCGATCGCGCTTTGATATTTAACGGATCGAAAGGGGCTTCCACAATCCGACTCGTAGCGCGACTGTGGGTAAAACTCAACCTGCCATTATAAGCATTAATCGGGATGCTGTAACCCACATCAAAATTATGGCTACCATCGGTATTGGTATAACCTAGGGCTAGGCGATCGCCAAATCCGAGTAAATTGCCTTCTGTTAAATTTACCCGACGGCGAACGCTACCCACACCCGGAGAACGGCCATTATCTGCAATGAACTGTGTATCAAACGATCGCGCCTCCCGAACCGTCACTTGTAAGAGATGGGTTCCGGGGTAAATTCCGGCGGAGAGTTCTGCGGAAATGGTATCAACTAGCGGATCGAGTTGCAGGAGTTGCAAGGCTTCTAACAGGCGTTGGCGATTAACAGGAGTCGCCGCCGCTAACTTCAGGCGCGATCGCACGTAGTTAGAATCTAGTCGAGTCGTACCCTGAACCTGGATATCTTCTAGACTCCCCTCAACAATTTGAATCCTCACCACCCCATCTTCTAAGCGTTGGGGAACCAGAACCGCCCTAGAGGTGATGTAATGGTTATCGGTATACAGTTGCGTTAAGCGCGATCGCACTTCTAGCAACTCAGCAAATGATAGCGGCTGATTGACAAACTTGTTTGTGACTGCTGCAAGCTGTTGTGGAGAAAAAACGCGACTTCCGACAACCTCAAAGCCTTGTATAGTAATTGTGCTATCCGCTGAGAGGGCTTTAACTTGAGTGGCGCTTTGGCTTGGATCGCACTCTCGTAGCATCTCTATCCCCCGGTTAGAGAGTTGAGGCGCATTCGCCACTAAAACAATATCTCCCCCCTCCTCTACCACCCAACCTTGCGCCTCTACAATGGGACGATGAGAAATAGCTCGATTTTGGATTGCAGACTGGCGGCTAGTCACCGATGCAGGAATTGATAAATCTTCCCAAACTGCATCAGGTGCGATCGCATCATTGGGAGAAGGCGGTAAACCTCCCCTTCCAGTCATCGTAAATTGACTGCGCCGCGCGATCGCACAGAGATTTTGATCGATTAAACCCGCCACATCGACTAAATCATCTGGTAATTCCACCAACCCCGCCGTTGGGTCAATATCCGGCGTTTGAATTAAGGTTGTCCCGCTCAATTCGGGATTAATCTGAGAAAACGCCGTAATATCGCTACCCGGCGTCAACTCATCGCGTTCCTCTAGACCAAAAATGCCTTGAGTGGCGATCGCAATTCTCCCCCCAAACCCCTCAAACGAGTTCGCCGTAATATCGCTATCTTCCAACCCCACCAACGTCTGCGTGTTGATGGTAATATTCCCCCCATCCCCCGGAAGTTCCGCCGTTCCCGCCGTCGTTGAAATCTGACTTCCCCCCCGCAACCGCATATCATTCGATCGAATCCGAATATCTCCCCCTTGTCCCGAAACCGTCTCCCCCGTCAGCGTCGCCCCAGTTTCCAAGCGCAACCGATCCGCATCAATTTCCAGAAAGCCAGCATTACCCAAACTTTCCCCACTGACCGAGATTTTCGCACCTTCGCGAAGCCTTAACCGGGGCGTACTCACTCGCAAATCTCCCGCATTTCCTGCCCCTTGCGTTTGCGAAAACAACCCACTGGGGAAACTTTCCGCCCCAACCCCAGAAAGTTCGATCGACTCAGCCGCATTTACGATAACCGTTCCCCCCGGACTCTCCCCCAGGGTTAGCGCCGAAACTTGGCCGCCCGTCTCGGCCCTCAACTGTCGGGTATTCACTTCAACAGTACCGCCGCTTCCCATCCCTAATGTCGCCGTCGAAATTTGGGCATCTTCTCGGAGAAAGACCTGGGCGGCTTCAACTCGCACATTTCCCCCCTCTCCCACCGCTTCCGGGTCAACCTGAGCAAAAATCCCCGTCCGGTCCCCTGTGAGATCCACCGACTGAGCGCGGATGCTAATATTCCCCGCATTTCCGTCTCCCGCCGTTGTGGTCGTCACTTGAGCGCGATCGCTCATCCTCAAGCTTCCCACCACCATCTCAATCGTACCGCCATCCCCAGCCCCAAACGTCGTCGCCCCAATGCCAGTGGGAAACGCTTCTTCTAAAAAAAAACCAACCCCACTTAAATCAACCTCAGCCGCCTGGATAAAGATTCTCCCGCCAGCACCCGCACCCGCCGTTAATGCGCTAATTTGCGCCCCATCCCGAACGCTCAAACGTCCTGCAACAATCTCTATCTCGCCCCCATCTCCCGTTCCCCCCTCCGACGTGGCTCCAATACCGCTAGGAACCCCTTCAGGCGAAGTTCCCCATAGTCCAATCTCCGCCGCATTCACAAAGATGCGCCCCCCGTTTCCTTCCCCCCGCGTAGAAGTACCAATTTGCGCCCCATCTTGTACAATCAGCCGTGGAGACACTACACTCACATTTCCCCCGTCTCCCGTCCCTGCGGTGGTAGCCCCTATACCACTACCGAGAGGACCTTGGGGGGTGAAGGTTTCCCCGATTAATTCAATACCCTCGGAAGCTACAACTGAAATATTACCCGCCGCACCTGAACTCTCTGGTAACGCCGCCGTGGACAATTGCGCCCCATCTAAAAGCCTCAATTGGCCCGTCAAAATACTAATATTTCCACCCGCACCACTCCCGGCGGTTTCCGCTAGCAAACCATTGGGAAAGCCATCCGGCCCAATTCCGCGCAACTCAATAAACTCAGTGGCTTGAACCGTTAAATTTCCCCCCGGTTGCTCGCCAAACGTGGTTGAACCCACAATTGAACCATCCGTTAAGGTAATTCCGCGCCCTTGTAACAGCACATTTCCCCCACCCTCGCCGCTGGTATCGAGTAACGACTGCTGCAATTGAATATCGCCAAAATCGATAATTTCTGAAGGGATAGGCTGACTCAGCGAAAGTTGACCTTGGCGAATAGCGCTCACCTGCAAACCCCCTTCAGGAGCCAGTAGCGCCGCGCCTTGCACTATTACATTCCCGCCTAATAAATTCAAGCTTTGTCCAAACGGTACATTCAGTTGCGAACCCTGAACTAAAATCTCTCCGGGGTTTGAGCCATACTGCAAGCTCACTGGAGGGCTAACCGTCAGGGAGGGGGGTTGCGGTAAACCCAGGGTGCTAAATTGCGTCCCATCGGCAAAGTTCAGGGTAGTTGCGGTACTCGCCCAAAAAGAACCCCCAATGTTCAACTGAGCATTGGGGCCAAAAAATATCCCGTTGGGGTTGAGTAAAAACAGGTTCGCTCCCCCATTGACTTGTAACAAGCCATCAATACTGGACGCAGAACCCCCTGTAACTCGCGTCAGAATATTTTGAATCGCTGAATTAGGGTTAAATAAAGCCGCGCTACCGGAAGGGAGAGAGAATTGCTCGAAGCTGTGAAATAGGTTTCCCCCAGCTTGGGTTCCCCCGTCGATGATGAAAGCGTCTCCTTGGGGCGTAACAATCGAATTCAGGGGAAGGGTAGCATCGGGTACCACTTGAGCCAGGGTACTGGTTGGCAGCAGGCAAACACCCGCAGGGAATAGCAAAGACAGCAATATTCTCCTGGGTTGTGTATTCACGATTACCTGTTCTCCCCCTGAATACGGACTTTAGGGAGAATTATACGGGGAGAGAGCCGTTTTGCTCTCTTGAATTTTGCAAAAGCTGAGAAAGTTTACGTTTTTGTTATAGATTGCGATCGCCAACGCTACATCGTTACAATCAAGACTCCTCTTCAATCGTATAAGTAATGCTCACCTGGCTTCTGAGTTGAACCTCCGTGGGGGCTGCGGGATTGTAGGGCGGTAGGTTATCGCTAGCAGGGCCGAAGGGGGAAGTGGGTACCCCAATCTTGGAACCACAAGCACCTGAAGCAGGCGAACCCGCTAGAGGGTACTCAGTCACGAGTAGCACTTCGCCCTGATTGACACCTAAATCTGCGGCTAGATTCCGGGCCCGCGTTTGAGCATCGTTTAAAGCTGCCCGTCGCGCCTGACGTTCGAGGAATTGACAATTGTTAACGCCGTATTCTGCCCCAATACTTTGCAAAAATAGGGCTTCGCTTTGGCGCAAACTTTGATTCACGCGTTCAATCAAAGCTTGCAGGCTTTCGCGCGTGGGGCGAGTCACTGTCACCTGAACGCGGGGATTCTCAATTTGAACGGCTTGAATTTGAATTTGGTTTCGAGAAACCCCACTTTCAGTTAAAGCAGAAATGACGGGTTGCAAGAATTCTTCGGGGGATGGATCGCTTTCAACATCGCGATTGAGTTCCGGAGGGAGGCGCAGACCTAAACTAAATTCTAAACGGGCTGTATCGGCAGGAGCTGCCGCTAATCCCTGTCCAATCACCGTCATTGCCCGTTGATTGAATAAGAATTGGGGCGTTAATTCGGGGCTGACTTGGGCATTCAGCGTTTGGGCGCGACTGAGGGAGGCCCAAAAGGGGGTAACAGCGATCGCAATTCCAACCGGAACCGCAAGAAAACCCCAGGTTGCAGCAAACTTCCTCTGACGTTTAGCGATCGTTCGCATGAATTCAACTCTCATGGTGGCAATTGAGCGTAGGGGCTAGACAAAACAACGCTCAGTCTAATTATTTCGGTTATTTAGACGCAAATTCTGCAAGAAAGGGGGCAAACGCGATGAATTTATTTAACCCGCCCTCACCCCTAACCAGAAGTTGGGCGGGTTAATCGTTTAGCCTGTGCGCCTGTCACCTTACAAGGGACGATAGACGCGGTAGTTGATACTGGGGAAGATATTATCGATTTTCTGGACTTTTTCTAGCCAACCGCTGTCAATTTTGCCCATTTTGATATCGTAATACAGCTTATCGAAGCGCATTAAGTGCGATCGCGTCCGGCGCACCGCATAAGGAACCATCGTTCCCGTCCGCATAATAAACGCCCAGTCAGAAGACTGTGCCAACAACAATTCTCGCGCCGCCTGATTCAGGGCCCGCCATTCTAACTCATCGGCAGGTTCGAGACTTCCCAACTCAATCATCCGTTCGGCGGCTTTATGCAAGTGGGGATAAATCCAAGCATTGGTCTCATTCAACCAATATTCGTGGAAACCTTTATATCCCCAACTCGACTGAGACGGACGACAAACCTGTTGCGTTGAGTTATTCCGCAAATAGTCTGCCAAGTGCGTCATCTCATAGGTGCCTTGGTCGTACCAAGACTTACGGAACAAATAATCAATAAACCACGGCCCCTCATACCACCAGTGACCGAACAACTCCGCATCGTAGGGGGAGACAATAATCGGCGGGCGTTGCATGATGTAGTGTAAATGCTCGGCCTGGCGTTCCCGGTTGAACATAAAGTTCGCGGCGTGTTCGGCGGTCTTTTCCCGCGCCCAATAGGGGTCATACAGCGCCTTATCCCCTAGTCCTAAACCGCGTCCTGTAATCTTGTGATACTTAATCCCAATGTTTTTGCGCTGGCCATTGGGCATAATGTAAGGCTTAATATACTCGTAATCGGCTTCCCATCCTAAATCCTTGTAAAATTCTCGGTATTCCGCAGCGCCGGGATAACCCACCTCAGAAGACCATACCTGTTGAGAAGACTCGTGATCTCGCCCAAATGCAGCAACGCCTGTTTCAGTGAAAATGGGCGCATAGGTACCAAACCGGGGACGAGGACGCGCGTATAAAATTCCATGACCGTCGGTGAGGAAGTAGCGCAAACCCGCATCGGCGAGCATTCGTTCCAAACCTTCATAATAGGCGCATTCTGGCAGCCAAATCCCTTTAGCAGGGCGACCAAAGGTTTCTTCGTAATGTTCGCAAGCAACCTGAATCTGCGCCCAAACTGCTTGGGGATACATCTTCATCAACGGTAGATAACCGTGGGTTGCGCCGCAGGTAATAATTTCTAGGTTGTTGGAATCGAGATATTGCTTAAACGCGGTTACTAAGTCGCCATCGTACTGTTCCCAGGTTTCGCGAACTTTACTAAACTCGCTGGCGTAAAATTCGGCAAGATAGCGAATATGACCGTTGTGTTCGTTATGCTCGATTTCTTTTTCGATCAGTTCCTCTAATTTGGACAGGTGTTCGTCGTAACGTTCTTGTAACAGCGGATCTCGAAGCATGGACACCAAAGGGGGAGTCATGCTCATGGTGAGTTTAAAGTCAACGCCGTCTCGTTTTAGACCGTCAAAGACATGTAACAGAGGAATGTAGGTTTCGGTAATCGCCTCAAACAGCCATTCTTCCTCTAGAACATAATCGCTTTCGGGGTGACGGACAAAGGGTAGATGAGCGTGAAGAACTAATGCAACGTAACCAATAGCCATAGTAATTCAGTAGTAGTGAGTAGGTGGGGTAGCCGATCCAGAGCGTTCCAGATGTTAAGGGGGATTGAGATTTGGGCTGATAAATGCACCCAGTTTTTTTAGGTTGGGGCTTGGCGTCAACTTTAGGACAATCCCTCATAACGAATGCTGGCGTGACGGTTAAGGTTGACTTGATTTTAAGGGGAAAACAGCACACTTCCGCAATTTCGTAGACCAGTGGGGCGATCCCACGGGATCGTTGTATCGTAAATTGAGGGGATGGGTTATGGGCTGGGGGGTTTTGTCTATCAAGGGTTGCACGCTCTATCGCAAAGTGCAGTGTGCTGTAGCTTGCTGGGTGCGTAGCGGTGTTAAAACTGAGTGAGTCTCATCCTTTGAGCAGTTCACCTCTGTCCTAACCTTCTCAAGCCAGAGCAAGTGCAAGCATCTTGCTCGCTAGCGGTACCCAGTTTCTTAGGCAAAAACGACAGTCCGATTTCCATAAACGAGGATGCGGTTTTGTAAGTGCGATCGCACGGCTCTCGCTAATACCACTCGTTCTAGATCTTTACCTTTACGAATTAAATCTTCTGTGGTATCTCGATGGCTAACGCGAACAACATCCTGCTCGATAATTGGACCTTCGTCTAAATCTTCAGTAACATAATGTGCTGTTGCACCAATAATTTTAACCCCGCGTTCGTAAGCGCGATGATAGGGATTTGCACCAGCAAAAGCGGGTAAAAAGGAATGATGAATATTAATAATATTGGGAAATTGAGAAACAAAATCAGAAGAGAGGATTTGCATATATTTTGCAAGAATCACTAAATCAATCTGATATTGATTTAACAATTCTAGTTGCTTGGCTTCTTGCTCGGCTTTATTCTCTTTTGTAATCGGAATATGAACGTATTCAATCCCAAACTGCTCGGCGACTGGCTGCAAACTTAAATGATTGCTGATAATCAGTGCAATTTCTGCCCTGAGTTCTTGAGAGCGTTGGCGTAGAATTAAATCAAATAAGCAATGGTCTTGACGACTCACCCAAATCGCAATTCGGGGAATTGTATCTGAAAAATGCAATTGCCAATTAGCTTCAATTGAATTAGCAATAGGTTGAAACCGAGAAGCAATTTCCAGCCGAGGAATATCAAATCCTGCTAACTGCCATTCTAAGCGCGTGAGGAATAAACCCGCCGCAAAATCAGTATGGTGATCCGCGTGGATAATATTGCCATTATGCGTATAGATAAAGTTAGCCAGTTTGGCAACTAATCCTTGTCGATCTGGACAAGAGACTAATAATGTAGCGGTTGCGTCAGTCATGGAGAGATGGGGATAAAAAGTTTTAGGGACTGGTTTCTGGAGTAGGTGAAGGACTGGCTTGTGGACTTTCCTCTAAAGTAGGAGAAGGACTAGTTTCTGAAGTAGGCGAAGGACTGGCTTCTGGACTTTCCTCTGAAGTAGGCGAAGGACTAGTTTCTAGGGTTGGACTGGGGGAGGGACTGACTTGAATCGGTCTTTCAGCTTCCTGTTGTTCCCATTCTGATAAAGGTCGGTCTACAGCATATTGAAAATCAATCGGAACTAAGAGAACTTGCAAGGATTGCGCTTCTGTAGTCGTCGGAGTAACATTTGCACTTTTTGGCGTTGTTTTATCATCCTTAAGCGCTGTTTTAATTGGCGGATCGACCTGCGCGTAAATGAACGATTCGCTGAAGTCTAGTTGACCTAAAACCAACTGATGCGTTTTACCGTTAGTTAGGGTAATGTCCACAATAGCTGAAGGGTTATCTAAACCGTACTCTGAAAGTTCAGATTCAGAAACCGTCAAAGTGCGATCGCTCCGACCATTTGTCAGTTTATCTAATAAAAACGTCACCGACGCATCGCTAGCAGGTGCAGCTTTAGGTTGTGTCATCACCCATTGCGTCTCCCCTTCCGCCTGACGTTCAAACACTAGCGTTTCTGTATCGGGTTGGGAAATCTGAATTTCCTGGACTCGATCTTCAGCAAAGGTAAAGACCGTTCGGGATCTAGCAACTCTGGCTTCCTCGCGTTGCTGACCTTGGATTTCTACAACATACACGATGCCAGCAAACCCAAGCGCCGCCAATAACAACAGCAGAGTCTTGCGTTGTAGTTTCATATTTCAGTTCGCAATCCATAAAGAGAATAGCAAGAGAAGGGGGAAATTTCCCCCAAGGATGTTAGCGACGGCGCAACCAGAGCAGCAATGCTGCAATTAACCCTAATAATGGGATAACAGCGATCGCAGTCCAACCAATAATCCGACCTTCTTGGATCGAGAGGTTGATCCGGCGGTTTCTAGCTTCGCGCGGACGAATGGACAGATTTTGCTCGTCGGTATTCGCCAACCACGCCACAGAATTGAGAAAAACATCGCCGTTGAGTTGGCGTCCAAACCGACCATCGGCTGCAAATTCTGAATTCCCAATTACAACCATCCGCGCATCTCTAATTGGCGTTGCTTCTACTTCCGGGGAAGGAGATGGAATTGGCGTCGGAGAGGCTTCTGGACTTGCCTCTGGGGAAGGAGACGCTTCTGGACTTGCTTCCGGGGAAGGGGAAACTTCTGGACTTGCTTCCGGGGAAGGGGAAACTTCTGGACTTGCTTCCGGGGAGGGAGATGCTTCTGGACTCGCTTCTGGGGAAGGAGACGCTTCTGGACTCGCTTCTGGGGAAGGAGACGCCTGTGGGGATGGCGAAGGAGAAGGAGACGCTTGTACCTCTGGATTTTGAATGCTGCGACTCAAAGCCACTCCCAATAATAGAGGGCCTTGGCGATCCGTTTCTGGGTTAAACTCTAGCGTTTGGCTTTGGGGGTTACTTTCGGCCCAACTTTGATCGGCGGTAATTAAGAGGGGAGTTTCATTCACCCCAGGAACCGCCGATACTTCTATCGGTCTGGCCATTGGATAGAACGAATAACCATCGCGGAAATCGCGAGTAATGGGATGATCGCCATAGCGGGTAATTAAGGGTTCCGCAGGGCCCAAACCGACCAAACGGCCGCTTCCGGTGGCGTCTACAGCAAAGCGGTTATCGAGGCGCACTCCCCATTCGCGCAGGAGAGGGTCTAAACCCGGATCGGTTCCCGGATCGATCATCAGGAACAGAGAACCCCCCCGTTCGAGGTATTGCTGTAACGCTTGAACTTCCGGTTCAAATAAGGCGCGTTGCGGGCCTGCAATCACGACCACATCTGCATCTTGGGGAACTTCCGAACGGTCGGCGAGGTTCAAGGGTTGGCTGATGTAGCTGCGATTTCCCAAAGCACCAATGGCTTCTGAGAACCCCCCCTGGCCTGCTTCTAGGGGTCTTTGACCGTGACCTTGGAGGAAGTAGACCACAAAAGCGCGATCGCTCGCAATGCGTTCTATCGTCGTCGTCAGGCGATTTTCTGCAAGGCGATCGCGCGAGATATTCTGGACTAATTCCCGCCTGGGTTGAACGGTTTCCTCCTCCTCTGGGGTTTCTGGAGGCGTGGCTTCAATATAAACGTTGCCAATATCTGTTTGCGATCGCACTCCAAATTCTTGAGCCAAACCCGGACGCAACTGCGGATCGATATACTCATAGCTGAAGTTGCGACCCCCGATCCGCTGATAGCTATCCAGTAATTCTCGGTCGGTGGGGTTCGCCTGACTGGTAAACACGAAGGCTTTAACAGGTCGATCGAGATTTCGCAGAATTTCTTGGGTTTGCGGCGCTAGGGTAAAAATCTGGGTTTCGGTTAAGTCAAACCGCGCCAGGTAACGCACTCCCAGAAAGTTAATTAACCCTAAAATCAGGATAACGGACAGGGTGGCGATCAGGGCGTTGGTTCCGGCTTCGGTAGAGCGTTGTTTCCAGAACCGTTGCAACGTGCTGATTTGATAAACCAGCCACACGCCTAAAATGGCCAAACCACCGAGGATTAAAGCCAGGGGTAGCGGTATCCAAGCGGCGGAAATGATTCCTGCGGTCAAGCCTGCCACGATCAGGGTTGGTGCTAGCCAAACCAGGTATCGAAGTGATTTCCAAAGGGGTTTCATAGTCGAAGAGCGAAAATTGGTGATATTTGGCTTAGGAGCGTTGGAACCGGAGGGTTTCAATCGATTGAGCGGTTAGAAATAAGCCTAAGATGACATAGCTGCCAAATAGGATCAGGCTGCTTGTGTCTAAAATGCCTCGGACGAGGTTGGTGTAATGCTTGAGTAGCGATAGGTGGCTTAAAATTTGTCCGAAGGCTCCACCCACCCCATTAGCCACTAAATCAATCACCCAAAGAAATAGAACCAGCGCAAAGGTTAGCACCGCCGCCAAAATGGTACTTTCAGTCAACGAAGAGATAAACATCCCCAACGCCAGCACGCTCGCCGCTAGTAGGATTAATCCCAAATGGCCGACTAGCGGTACCGCCAGACTCACCGGAGGATCGGCAGCGCTGAGGGCGATCGCTTCGTAGAGTAATAGGGGTACGATCATTGCGGTAAAGAAGGTGACGGCCCCTAATAATTTTCCCGTAGCGATCGCCCAGTTGGTAATGGGGGAAGTGGCAAGTAGTTCTAAGGTGCCGCGCTTGCGTTCTTCTGCATAGAGTCCCATTGACAAAATCGGTAAGACGAACAGGGATAAGTTGCCAATCACACCCAAAAAGAGTTGCTGAAATTGGTAAGCAATGTCCACGGGTTCGCTACCGCCAAATTGATCGAGCAAGGCCGCTTGGGCGATAATGCCTTCAGGGCCAAGCAGCATCGCCACAAAGAAGAAACCCGACAGCAGCCAGAAGACCGCCGCGATCGCATAGGCTAAAGGAGAGGCAAAATATCCTTGCAACTCCTTGCGATAAATCGCCATAATATTGCTGAAAAGTCCCCTCATGACTGCGCTCCTTCTCCTGCGTGAGGCTCCGAAACGTTGGCTTGAGTGTCTGCAAGAACCGGGGAGTCTGCCTGCGATCGCGGTTCTGAAGGATCGGATTCCAACGTCTTTTCAGTGGTCGTTAATTCTAAAAAGACATTTTCCAAGCTGACTCGGTTGCGACGCATTTCGTATAACCCGACTCCCGCACCGACGAGAACCGCAACAATATCTCGTCCCGGTTCGGTTCCCGGTTCCGACACCACCCGGATTAAATGACGGTTGGGGGGAAGATAGTTTTCTGCCACAGCTTCCACAAACCGCACGCCGGGTAAGACTTGTAACAAGTTCTTGACTTCTATGACATCTCGGTCTACCTCTAACTCGTAACCCGAACCCCCGCCTAACTGAGCCACCAAATTTTCTGGGGAATTAGTCGCCACAATCCGGCCGCGATTAATAATCGCCACCCGACTGCACGTCATGCTCACTTCTGGCAGGATATGCGTAGACAGAATAATGGTATGTTCGCCCGCTAGGCTTTTAATTAAATTGCGAACATCAATGATTTGACGCGGGTCTAATCCAACCGTCGGTTCATCTAAAATAATCACCGGGGGGTCGTGAACAATAGCCTGAGCAATTCCCACCCGCTGGCGATAGCCTTTTGAGAGCTTGTGGATTAAAACCTTACGCTTATCGGCAATATTGCAGCGCTCTAGGGCAATGTTAACTCGATTGCGGCGATCGCTCCGTTCCACCCCCTTAATCCGCGCCACAAAATACAGAAACGACTCCACCGTCATCTCAGGGTACAGCGGCGGCGTTTCCGGTAGATAGCCAATCCGCTGTCGCACCTCCATCGAACTTTCATGAACGTCAAAACCCGCTAACCGCGCCGTTCCACTCGTTGCTGGCAGATACCCCGTTAAAATCCGCATGGTGGTGGTTTTCCCCGCACCATTTGGCCCTAGAAAACCTAAAATTTCTCCAGGTTCCACCCTAAAGGTGACATCGTGAATAGCCGGGGTTGAGCCATAGATTTTGCTAAGATGCTCAACTTCGATCATCTTTCCTCAAACTCTGATACGCTAGCTTGCCGATCTTAGATTGTATCGAGCCAATCCTGAAGCAAAAGGTTGCGCTCAATGAAACTCCTGTGCCGCGTGGGAGTCCGTCAATCAGGATTGCTCCTGAAATCGATCTTCTTCCAACCATCCTAAACGAACGCCGCCCTCTCCATCAGATTGCAGCAGCAGCAACTGCTATTCTTGCGCGAGTTTGGCTAAAATTTGTGTCAGCCTAGAACCAATGCTGCTTAGAGCCTGTATGCCACCAGAATCCACTCCTCCTCAGTCTAGCTTGATGCCCGATTCGCCCTCTCCCAACGGACGCGCCGCCATCGATATGCGCCAGCGGCAAGCCGAACAAATGATGGCCTCATCGATGCTCAGAAATTGGGAACCCCTTCCTTCCCAACAAAAGGATACCCGGAATTTGAGTAGTTGGGCAGTCACGATCGCGATCGCCGTCATGTTTGTCGGCATCATCCTTGATAATTACTGGATTGGCATGAGCGCAACCTTAATTGCCATCCTGGTTTCCCTGCGGCTCATTTGGCCCGTCATCGCCAGCCAAGTCAACGACCTCTTACCCGAACAACGCGCCCAAATTCTCGGTTTTCTGGCCCTATTTGTTGCCACCCTAGGCTTATTCAAATTCATCGGCGTCTACCGCAGTATTAGCAACTGGCTGAGGCGTACCACCTGGGATGAATTTGGTTCTTGGGCAGAATGGGTAGGCGCACTCGGACAAATTATGATTGCCGTCCTTGCCGTTTACATCGCTTGGCGACAATACGTCATTTCGAGAGACTTAACCATTCAACAAAACATCATTACCCAACAGCAAACCATCGACGCCTACTTCCAAGGCATTTCTGACCTTGCCTTAGACGATGAAGGAATGCTCGAAGACTGGCCCCAAGAACGCGCCTTTGCTGAAGGTCGCACTGCCGCCATCTTAGCCAGCGTCGATGCTGCCGGAAAAGCCAAAGTCTTGCGTTTCCTTTCCCAATCTAATTTACTCACGCCCCTAAAACGCGACTATCATCTAGGACGACCCATTTTAGATGGCAACGGGGGATATCAAGAAGACCGAGAAAACGGCGTCTGCGTCATCGAATTAGGCGTCATGTTAGCCAACACCAACCTTTCAGGTACCGACTTGCGCTGGACTGATTTAAGCGACGCGTACTTTATTAGAACCAATCTCAGTTACTGCGACCTAGCCAAAGCCAACTTAGCTAGAACCGTTTTATATGAAGCCAATTTAAGCTATACCGACGTAAAAGGCACCCGCTTCTTTTATGGGGTTTTAGAAACCGCCTCTCCCCGCAGCCGCAACGAACCCCCTAACTACAGAACCGGACAGTATACCGGGGCAGTAGTTGAACGCATTGATTTTACAGGGGTCAAAAATCTCTCCGAAGAACAGCGCCACTACTGCTGCGCCTGGTGCGGCGAAGCCTCTAGAGCCACAATTCCCGGCGGTTGTGCTGGAATTCCAAATCTATTAGGACGCTGAGTTTGAAGTGCTGAGTGTAAAGTGCTGAGTGCTGAGTGGGGAAGAAGGGAATTAGGAATTAGGAGTTGGGGGTTAGGGAAGAGGAGAGAGAAGGAAGAGAGTGCTGAGTGAAGAACAGAGGGTGCTTGTTCCGTAGCTTAAATGCCAAGTAGCGCTGTTCCAAGTCAGGAAGTTTGTGCTGAGTTCTGAGTAAATATCGAGAACAATAGCCAATTTACCTTCATTCCCCCCATCTCCCCATCCCCCCATCCTCTTCTTCCCCCAACCCCCAACTCCCAACTCCCAATTCCCTCTTATTCCCCAACCCCCAACTCCCAACTCCCAATTCCCTCTTCCCCCCCACCCTCTACAAGAACTTACCTATAGTCTTGGTGTTGGATATCGCGCAGACGAGCTTCGGGGCGCTTAAAGCGGTCTAACTGCATCTCAAAGAAGGCGCGATTGGCTTGGAGATGTTCTGGATTAGGATCGTCTAGGGGATGTAACGTCGCAGTTCGCAAGGCTTGAATCACCGCAGAGGTCACGCAATACATCGAACGCTGGAAACTAATCCCCAATTGGATTAATGTATCGTCCTCGCCTCGGCAATATTTTTTATAGTAGTCCACCAGATAGGGCGGTAGGAAGTGCAACATATCTTGCATCAGCAGCGTTGGCGGAATTCCGGCTGTCCCTACGGGGAAGACATCGGCGTAGAGAATGCCATAGTGAAAGTCTTTTTGATCTTGGGGGACTTGTTGCGCTTGAGCGTTATAGGACTTGGTGCCTCGGAACGGTGCAGTCCGATAAAAGACGGCTTCCACATAGGGCAAGGCGGCTTCGTATAGCCAAACAAACCCTTTAGATTTGGGGATAATTTCGTAACACTCGCCGCGAATATAAACGTGATGGTAAATCGGACGACTGGCAACGGCAAAAATCCCATTCACTAAAAAGTTCATTGCCTCCGGTACTGAGGTCAGTTTCCCTTCATCATAGAGATCCGACATCTCGAAAAAGACAGGAGCCATGACTTCCCAGAATAAGCCCAGATTGGCATAGTAGGACATCTGGCGACATTGTTCGATGAACATTTCTGGGAAGAGTTTATATAAACCTAGCATCGCGGGATTGTACTTGAAATAAGCCCGAATCGCCCGGTCTGCGTTGGCTTTATATTCGTCTGTGTCTAAGTAGGGGTCAAATTTGCCGCCCATTCCTCGATGCCAATACATGGCTCGCATACAGGCTTCGGCAAATTCCATGTTAATGCGATCGTGCCAGAGGTGATGCAGGAGTTTGGGCATTTTTCCGGCTTCGCCTTTCTCGATAAAGGCTAACAGTTCCGGGTGGGCGGTGGCTTCTCCACGCCAAACGCGCAATTCAGCATCATCGCCTGCATAGTGATTGTGCAGGTCGAGATATTCTTGGGGCAGGAAGTATTTAAAGAAGGGAAAGGGGTCTAAAAAGACGCGTTCAGCAATATAAAGTAAGTCGCGCCAGTAGAAGTCCATCGGAACTGCATAGGCTTTATAAATTCCGATAATCTGCATTAAGTTCTCTGGCGTATCGGGAAGCATTGCGCCTCCAGCTTCCAGACGGTGAATAACGTCTGCAAACTCATGTTGCGAAGGGGGAAGGGTCGGTTTTGTTAAAGTGTCCATGTCTTTCTTAAAGTGCTGAGTTTAAAGTGCTGAGTGCTTCTCTAAGTGCTGAGTGTAAAGTGCTGAGTGCTGAGTGGGGAAGAAGAGGGAGTTGGGAGTTGGGAGTTGGGGGTTGGGGAAGAAAAGAGAGAGGGAAGAGAGTGCGCTTGTTCCGTAGCTAGCAGGAGTGCGAAGCGCTATTCCGTGTTCCGGGTGAGGAAGTTAGTGTTAAGTAGGTGGAAATTTGTCTTCATTCCCCCCATCCCCCCATCCTTCTTCCCCCAACTCCCAACTCCTAACTCCCAATTCCCTTCTTCCCCTCACTCTCTCGCTTGGGCAATTTCAACGGCTTGGGCTGCGTTGAGGGTGGCGACTAGGGCGGTGGTGGTGGGTTCGCTCCAACGGACGAGCCAGGTGGGTTGAACGCCGAGGAAGAAGATGAGGGCGGCGAGAATTAAGGCGGGGATGCGTTCGCTGAGGTGGACTTTGGGATAGTAGGCGGTGGCGTTGTCTAATTTGCCGAAGCAGGTGCGGTTAATGAGGATGACGAAGTAAACGGCGGTTAACCCGGAGGCGATGATGCACAGGAGGGTGATCCAGGGGAAGGTGGCAAAGCTGCCTTGAAAGACCATGAATTCTGCGATGAAGCCGACTAAGCCGGGAATTCCAGCGCTGGCCATGCCGCCGAGAACGAGGAGGGCGCTAATTAGGGGTAAGCCGCGAATGGGGTTCATTAGGCCGTTGAGGACGTTGAGTTCGCGGGTGCCAACTTTGACTTCGATAATCCCAATGAGATAGAAGAGGATGGCGAGAATGAGGCCGTGGCTGACCATTTGGGTAACGGCACCCAGGAGGCTGAGGGAGGTGGTGGCGGCGGCGGCGATGACGATATAGCCCATGTGACCGATGGAACTATAGGCGACCATGCGTTTAATATCTTGTTGGGCGATCGCAGTCAGTGCCCCATACAAGACGCTGACGACGCCGATGATGGCTAATGCGGGTGCAACGGTGGCCCAAGCTTCGGGGAACAGTTGCATCCCAAAGCGAATCAGGCCGTAGGTTCCCAGTTTGGCTAAGATGCCGCCGAGTAAGATGGCGACGGGGGGAGAGGCTTCGACGTAAGCATCGGGCAGCCAGGTATGCAGGGGAACTAGGGGAATTTTAATCCCAAATCCGACTAATAACAGGGTGAGTAGGATTAGTTGGGCGGTGAGGGGGAAGCCTTGGGTGATGATGGCGTTGTAGTCGAAGCTGAAGGAGTGCGACAGCCACGCCATGCCTAAGAAGGCGGCTAAGACTAAGATGCCGGAAACGGCGGTGTAGATTAGGAATTTGGTGGCCGCATAACCGCGTTTTTCGCCGCCCCAAATGGCGATTAATAAGTACAGGGGGATGAGTTCGAGTTCGTAGAATAGGATGAACAGGAGCAGGTTTTGGGCGGCGAAGGCTCCGGTCAGGCCGGCGTTGACGAGCAGGATGAGGGAATAATAGAGGCGGGGTCTTTCTACGCCTTCTCCGGTGCCGTAAATGGCGATCCAGGTTAACAGGGAGGTGAGGGCGATTAAAGGTAGGGATAGACCATCGACGCCTAGGCTATAGCTTAAACCGAGTTGGGGAATCCAAGGGAAGAATTCTGAGAGCTGGAAGCCGATCGCGTTTAGGTCAAATTGGGTTAGGGCAACGCCAGTCAGGATAATCAGGAGGGAGGCGATCGCGATCGCAACCCATCTGAGTTGATTGGCTGTTCGGTTGCCCGGAAACAGGCTAATGATAATAGCCCCGATTATGGGGATTGCGATTAAAAAACTTAATATCATGGTTGGATCGGGTCAAGGGTGGACGGCATTAAGACAAACCGAGTGCCAACATTCCCAGGAAGAGGGCAACGCTGAGAACGATGGTGAAGGCGTAGAATTGACTTTGACCGGAAACGTTGTACTTTAAGCTTTGACCGCCAAAGACGGTGACGATACCGACTAAATTGACGAAGCCATCGACGATGTAACGATCGATCCAAAAGAGGATGCGCGAGACGATCGCCACGACGAAAACAACGCTGATTCGATAGATTTGAGCGGTGTAGAAGTCGTAAGCCAGTAGGTCTTGCAGGGGTTTGGGGAAGTAAACCGGGAGATAGCGGTTGAGGTAGAAGGCGCTGCTGAAGAGGACGCCGACTACACTAGAGGCGATCAGGATGCCGGAGGTGAGGGTTAAGGTTTCTGTTCCGGCGATCAGTTGCCATTGTGAGAGTAAGAGGGGAAGGTGTAGGGTAAAGCCTACTGCGATTAGAGTGGGCAACATCATCGGCCAATGCACTTCGGGCGATCGCTCTGTCATCTGGGTGGGTTTACCCGCAAACAGCAACCCGAATAAGCGCGTGAGGCTAAAGGCAGTTAAGCCATTGACGAGACAAACCACGCCCGCTAAGAGGGGTTGCGTTTGCCACAGGTGTTCGAGGAGTTGCGAGAGTCCCCAGAATTCGCCCAAGGGGGGTAAGCCAATTAAACCCCAACTACCAACGATGAAGGCGATCGCAGAAATGGGACGCCGCGACCCTAAGCCGCCATACTGGGTGACATCTTGGGTGATGTTGTTCCAAATAAGGCCGCCTGTCACCATGACTAATAAGGCCATTGCCAGGGCGAACCCTAAAACCAACATTAAGGCGGTGTGGGGTTGTTGAGTGCCGACGGCGATAAACACCAAGCCCATGTAGGCGCTGACGGAGTAGGAGAGGATGCGCTTGATATCAATTTGGGCGATCGCAATTAAGGAAGCCCCTACCGCCGTCACTGCACCGATAAATACAGTGGTTTTTAACACCCAAGGGGAAAGGGCGAGTACGGGTTCTAACTTAACTAAAACCCAAGCCCCGGTTGTCACCACGACGGAGTTCCGTAAAATCGTACTGGGAACGGGCCCTTCCATTGCTTCATCTAGCCACAAATGCAAGGGAAACTGAGCGCATTTCCCCATCGGCCCGGCAATGAGTGCTAATCCTAATAAGGTGGCAACTTTTGGATCGAGTTGGGCTGTTTGCGCCCATTGGGCCAGTTCGGAAAAATTCCAAGTTCCCGCCAGCGGATACAGGGCGACAACCGCCATTAATAATACTAAGTCGCCGACCCGTTTGGTCAGGAAAGCATCTCTCGCCCCCGTTACCACTAACGGCTGGCTGAACCACAAGCCGACTAATAAGTAAGTCCCTAGGGTGAGAATTTCTAGAATGACGTAGCTGAAAAACAGGGATTCACACAAAGCTAGCCCGCACATTCCGGCTTCAAACAAACCGAGGAGGGAATAAAATCTCGCCCATCCCCAGTCCATTTCCATGTAACCAATGGCGTAGATTTGGGATAACAGGTTAATGCCCGTCACCAGAACCATTGCACCTACACTCGTAGCAGAAACTTCTAGATTGAGGGTGAGGTTTAATCCGGCTGCTTCTAGCCAAGTGAAAGATAAATGTTGGGCGGGTTGCTGCCAAATTGCAGATAAGGCAAAACTGCTATGAATAAACGCTACAAAAGTCATTAAAGCGTTGAGATAACCGGAGGGACGCGGCCCGGTTTTGCGCGAGATGGCTGGCGACCAAAATGCCGCTAGCAGTCCGCCAATTAAAGCATAGCAAGGGACTAGCCAAACGCTCCCTAGGAGCAATTGAGCCATAGTAATTTCCTCTTAAATCTCTTAAAATCTGTCTATTTCTCGCGAAAAAAATTAGGATGTTATTCGCTTGCATGAGAAAATCGGCAAAGGCACAACGGATAGCGTGTCCTTGCAAGACTATTGATTTCCCCTAGACTTCCTTATGAGTCTAGCGATCGATGAATCAAAAATAAATAATCGAAATCAATAATTTCTTAATGGTTACTCTAACATTTCTTTATTATTCAATAAGTTCGCCTACCATAGATTTTCTCGATGCTTATCATAGATAAAGCCCAGAAAACGCTGAAACCCCTCAGCAGACCTACATTCCAGCGAGGTTAAACTGCCTTGACACCCCTCTGTGTTTGCCATCTCGTCTCAAAGCGATCGGTTTTTCTATGGTGAGGATAGAAACTTTTTATGGAAACAAAGGGCAATTTCAGAGCTTGCACGGATGGAGAGAGGTTTCTCAGGAAAGATAACATCTTGTGGGAGATTGGGGAAAGCCTGGAGATTTTGCGGAGTTGTCATCCCCTGAGCGCGATCGCTTAAGATAAAAACTGGTAAATTCTGGCAACCTGTGAATTTTTCCCATGACTTCCTTTGAGCATAAGCCGAGAATTCTCTTTCTCTACGGTTCCTTAAGAGAACGTTCCTACAGTCGGTTGCTAGCAGAAGAGGCGGCGCGAATTATTGAAGAGTTTGGCGCGGAGGTGCGTTTCTTCGATCCGCGAGAACTGCCGATTTATGGTAGCGTACCGGATACGCATCCCAAAGTACAGGAACTCCGAGAATTAAGCCTATGGTCGGAAGGTCAGGTTTGGAGCAGTCCAGAGATGCACGGTACGATTACAGGCATCCTCAAAAATCAGATAGACTGGATTCCTCTAAGTCTAGGCGCAGTTAGACCCACTCAAGGCCGAACCTTAGCCGTGATGCAGGTGAGTGGGGGTTCCCAGTCGTTCAATGCGGTGAATGCGATGCGAATTTTGGGACGCTGGATGCGGATGTTCACCATTCCCAACCAGTCTTCTGTGGCGAAGGCGTATCAGGAGTTTCACGAAGATGGGACGATGAAAGATTCAGCTTATCGCGATCGCGTTGTTGATGTCATGGAAGAACTCTACAAGTTCACCCTCCTACTCCGCGATCGGGTCGATTATCTCACAGATCGCTATAGCGAACGTAAGGAGAAAGCCGCCAAGCAGACCCTAGAAGCCGCGAATCAGGCGCTTGAGGTCAAATCGGGTCAAAATTCTTAAATCAGCCTCTAATTCAAATTCTCGTAGGTTGGGTCTTGACCCAACACTCTTTCGAGAAATGTTGGGTTTCACTAATCGGATTCGCGATCAAAGGTGACTTAGTTGAATTGCGTTTTTCAAGTCTTCTTGTAGGTTGGGTCAAGACCCAACACTCTTTCGAGAAATGTTGGGTTTCACTGCGTTCTACCCAACCTACTAATCAGATTTGCGATCAAAGGTGACTTGGCTGAAATTGCGTTTTTCAAGTCTTCTTGTAGGTTGGGTCAAGACCCAACAATCTTTCGAGAAATGTTGGGTTTCACTGCGTTCTACCCAACCTACTAATCAGATTCGCGATCAAAGGTGACTTAGTTAAATTACGTTTTTCAAGTCTTCTTGTAGGTTGGATCAAGACCCAACAATCTTTCGGGGAATGTTGGGTTTCACTGCGTTCTACCCAACCTACTAATCAGATTCGCGATCAAAGGTGACTTAGTTAAATTACGTTTTTCAAGTCTTCTTGTAGGTTGGGTCAAGACCCAACACTCTTTCGGGGAATGTTGGGTTTCACTGCGTTCTACCCAACCTACTAATCGGATTCGTGGTAAAAGGTGACTTGGCTAAAATCGCGTTTTTTCAAGTCTTCGTTGAGGATGAACCAAAACAGCCAATCATCGCTTTCAAAGGGATTTAATTCAAGCAGTAACCTGCCTTCTTCAGCATCTTCAATCTCATTAATGGTGGAGTGAATATCGGGATGTCCGGCAATTTTGCTACCGAGTTTATCGGAGTCGTTTTCATAGAGATATTCGTCTATCCATTCGCTAAATTCTGCAAATAGCTCTGATAATTCTTCGGGGATGTTGAAGTCTTCGCCATAGCGAGAAGACCAGAATAAGTTGCGTTCGGCTGAGAAAGTTAAGCTGCAAACTTCATCATAATCCCATCGTAGGGTTTCCCTAGCATTGATGAAGCTAAAGTCGGTTACAAGGTCGTTGATATCTTCAGAAACTCCTGGAAAATAGAGCATAGAATACCGTTTCTCCGCATAGGCATCTGCATACTGAATTCCCCCTAAATATGCTTGGAGAATTCCCTGTTTGGGAAGGTCAAAACCCTCGATTTGCGGGACTTCGGCACAGTTGAGTTGAATAAATAAAATCATCGGTTCCCCACTCACCGGATCGCGGGGATAGTCTAAGCCTTTGGGGAAATAAGGATTGCCTCCTATTTTACTTTGCCAGAGGGTTAAGGGATCTCCTGTGGAGTCTTCGTTAATTCGCCCCACTTGGGTTTCATGGATTTTGATATAAGGTTTTAGCTTGGCTTCTAACAGCGTCCTTAAGGGTTCAAATTCAGCAGGCAACTCGCGCAAAAATTGAGGCGTTTCCATACTTTCTCCAAGCTTAAGGGTTTGCTGTTATTCAACGATCAATTGTGCCAGGAAAACTGCAATTAATGGTATAATATATGTGAAAAATTTCGATCGCGCTACGCGCGAGAGGGTAAAGAAAAAAAGGGTAGAGGGTAAAAGGGTAAAAGTGTCAAGGGTTAAAAGTCCTGCCCGCAACGCACACCACCCGAAACCCGATAATGTCGTTGTTGCCACCGCGCTCGAGGATGTCGTAGTTGTCGCGAAACGCAGAACGGCAGTAAGCCGGATTGATGAGCCACGAACCGCCCCGCAGGACTACACGAGATTGATTATCATTATCATTATTATTCACCCAAGCCGAACCATCCTCTGGCGCACCTTGATAATTGTTATGCCAATCATCTAAGCACCACTCCCAAACATTGCCATGCATATCGTATAAGCCAAAGGCATTGGCAACCTTAAAATAGCCTACAGGGGTCGTTTCTTCTCGATAAATCCCTTTCGGCGCATCAGCATAAGAACCACTATAGATTTTTCCCTCGTATTCCCAATCTGTGCCGCGATAATTCGCTAAATCTGTCGTTATCGTCTCGCCAAAATGAAACGGCGTTGCTGTCCCTGCACGACAAGCATATTCCCATTCAGCTTCACTGGGGAGGCGATAAGACTTTCCGGCTTTCTGCGCTAACCGGGCGGTAAATTCCTCCGTATCGTACCAGGAGACCTGCTCTACAGGACGGTCTGCCCCTTTAAAGTAAGCAGGATCGGGTTTAAGGTCGCGCTTTACTTTAGGTAACTTTGCTACCTGTCGCCATTGCGCCTGCGTTACCGGATACTTACCCATAAAGAAAGGTGGAACCGTAACTCGATGCTGAGGCTTTTCATCATGATCTCCTTCCCCTTCCGGCGAACCCATCATGAAAGTACCGCCAGGGATATAAACCATTGCTAGCGTTACCCCGTCGCCTAAGTCTTCTTCAAAATACTCCGCTTCTCCCTTGCGCCGTTCTGTCTCTTTCCCCTTTTTATCCACCGTCACCCCATCAAACGAGAAGGTCTTCAAGCCAGATTTAACGGGTGTGGCAATAACAGGAGGGGGCGTTATACTCTTTTGGGGTCTTTCCAATGCGACTGGAGCAGAACTCGGTACCTCATGGGCAGGTTTTGCCTGAATGGGGGGATGATGGAGAGCAATACCAATGCGTTGAATTGCCCGAATGGCCTGTAAATCCGATCCACCAGAAGCGGCTAAAACTCGAATCCATAGCTGTTCTGCTAATTCTAAGTTACCTTCTGTTTGAGCTTCAAACGCATCGGTTTTGAGAGATAAAATATCTGCGGTTGTGGCATACTTGGGCAACAAAATCAGGTGAGACTTACTCACAGGTTCGGCTATGGTGTAGGGGGTTTGCTGGTGTTGCTTCCCGTGTTCGCGAATCAGTTCCGGGACTCGCCGCGTCAGATATTCATTGAGGCGTTCTACTGTGGCACATCTTCCCTGTACGCTTAACCCTTCTAACAGCGCTTGGGTAAACACGCCTTGTTTTAATTCGGGAATTTCGTAGGAATATTGATTGGGGCTACAGGAGAAAAAGCTAATCACCCCTGTTTGTCTGGCCATCTCTGTAGTTTGGTCGCCAATGCCTTTCCCGGCTTTCTTTCCCCCTTGGCGACAGGCATCTAAAATCAGAACAACATTATCCGCGCCGCAGCCTCTCAGGATGTTGGTAATATCGCTAATGGCGATCGCACTTTCCTTGATATCATCCGGATCGCCATCGAGGGGCATCAGATAATCGCATCCCTCCTCTGGGATACCATGACCGCTAAAGAAAAACCAGAAGTTATCCCCCGGTCCCATTTTGGCTTTTTCCGCCAGTCGCCGGAGCGATCGCCGAATATTCCCCTTAGTCGGGTGAAAACTGCGATCTTCCGCCTCCTCAGACATCCTTAGAACGTAGTCAAACCCTGCTTCCCTCTCCAAAAAGGTTTGCACCCGTTCCGCGTCCTGCTGGGCATAGTGGAGGCGTTGCAGGTAATTGTACTTGTTAATGCCGATCGCGATCGCCCAATTCTTCGCCATTTCTTCAACTTAACCCCTCTTCCGAAACCGCAAAACCACGCTTCTCGTCCCCGCGAGTTTCGCCCCTTGTCCAATCAAACTCACCGATCCTTCAGCCGTAATTGAAACCCACAATTCCACCTCTGCCAAATCCATCGCCTGCATCTGGGCTTGCAATTCCGCACGGCTAAACAGCTTATCCATTGTTTGCATAAATCGAGCCATTTCCTGCTCAATCTTTTGCACGCTAACATCAGTTAACTTAAAATCCCCTGTTTTCCCAGTATTCGCCTGCGAATCTTCCTCATCATCGGGCCAATACACCACCCCCATATCCATCCCCACACCTCCCTTACGGCCTTCTGTCGCTTCGATTTCCGAGTTTCCCTCAGAAGGTTCGTAAGTAACAATCCGAATGGTGTCATCTGACATAAAAACCAGAAGCTAAAATCACTGTTTCTATAATGGCAGATCCGCAAGTCCCAAACTCAGACTGTGAGTGAGAAACCGGGTTTCTATAACAAAGTGTGGAGTTCAGCTTGAGTAACTGCAAGAAACCCGGTTTCTGGAACTCGGCGCAACGGCCTAAGAAACCGGGTTTCTATAAAGATTGGGGTTCAGCTTGAAGATTAACCAGAAACCGGGTTTCTGGCACTAAACGTCCTGTCCGCAATACACGCTACCCGAAACCCGATAGACTCGCCGTTGCTACCGCGCGCGTTGATGAAGGAGTTGTCGCGATACGCAGAACGGCAGAAAACCGGATAGTCCAACCACGAACCGCCCCGCATGACAGGAAAATCTTGACGATCGCGATCGTTCATCCAAGCCAAACCCTCTTCAGGCGCACCTCGATAACTATCATGCCAACGATCTAAACACCACTCCCAGACATTGCCATGCATATCGTATAAGCCAAAAGCATTGGCAACCTTAAAATAGCCTACAGGGGTCGTTTCTTCTCGATAAGTCCCTTTTGGGCCTTCGCCATAGGCTTCATTGCCATTAAAATTCGCTAAATCTGTCGTTATTGTCTCGCCAAAATGAAACGGCGTTGTTGTCCCTGCGCGACAAGCATATTCCCACTCGGCTTCACTGGGGAGGCGATAAAATTTTCCAGCTTTCTGCACTAACCGGGCGATAAATTCCTCTGCATCGTACCAGGAAACCCGCTCTACAGGATGGTTTGCCCCTTTAAAGTAAGCAGGATCGGCTTCAATGTCGCGCTGCACTTTAGGTAACTTTGCTACCTGTTGCCATTGCGCCTGTGTTATCGGATACTGACCCATAAAGAAGGGTGGAATTATAACTCGATGCTGGGGTTTTTCTGAGTCATCTCCTTCCCCTAGCGGCGAACCCATCATAAAACTACCGCCAGGGATATAAACCATTGCTAGCGTTACCCCGTCGCCTAAGTCTTCCTCAAAATACTCCGCTTCTCCCTGACGGCGTTCTGTCTCCTGTCCCTTGCGATCGAGAGCGATCGCTTCAAAGGAAAACGTTTTGAGGGTTGCGAATGGTGTCATCCGATCTAGAAACCAGAAGCTACAATCACTGTTTCTATGATGGCAGATCCGCAAGTCCCAAACTCAGACCTGTGAGTGAGAAACCGGGTTTCTATAACAAAGTGTGGGGTTCAGCTTGAGTAACTGCAAGAAACCCGGTTTCTGGTACACGCAGAAAATTGGCAAGAAATCCGGTTTCTAGTATCGCGATCGCAATTAACCCACCTCTCAACAGAGTAAACTCAGCAAAAATGTCCCCATCTGTGGCACCCTGATAAGCAGGAACGCTTGAGAAAACTCCTTACAGGTTATGCAAACCCTGCCCAATCCCCAAGTTACACCCACCTCGTCCGAATTTGACACCACCATTCACCGTCGCAAAACCCGCCCCGTGCAAGTGGGAAGCGTCACCATTGGCGGCGGACATCCCGTGGTGGTGCAGTCGATGATTAACGAAGATACCCTAGATATTGATGGGTCAGTTGCAGGTATTCGCCGCCTGCATGAAATTGGTTGCGAAATTGTCCGCGTTACTGTCCCCAGCATGGCCCACGCCAAGGCTTTAGCGGAAATTAAGCAAAAACTCACCCAAAGTTATATGGCGGTTCCCCTGGTGGCGGACGTTCACCATAATGGGATGAAAATCGCCCTAGAGGTGGCCAAGCACGTCGATAAGGTGCGGATTAACCCCGGATTATACGTGTTTGAAAAGCCCAAAGCCGACCGCACCGAATACACCCAAGCCGAATTTGATGAAATTGGTCACAAAATTCGCGAAACCTTGGAACCCTTAGTCATTTCCCTGCGCGATCAAGGAAAAGCGATGCGAATTGGGGTCAACCACGGTTCCCTAGCCGAGAGAATGCTGTTTACCTACGGCGACACTCCCGAAGGGATGGTAGAATCGGCGATTGAATTTCTCCGCATCTGCGAATCTCTCGATTTCCGGAACTTGGTGATCTCGCTGAAAGCGTCTAGAGTTCCGGTGATGCTCGCGGCTTATCGCCTGATGGTGAAGCGCATGGATGAGTTGGGAATGGACTATCCCCTACACCTAGGCGTGACGGAAGCCGGAGATGGGGAATATGGCCGGATTAAATCGACGGCGGGTATTGGTACCCTATTAGCTGAAGGCATTGGCGATACCATTCGCGTTTCCCTGACAGAAGCGCCAGAAAAGGAAATTCCGGTTTGTTACAGTATCCTGCAAGCTTTGGGTCTGCGGAAGACAATGGTGGAATATGTCGCCTGTCCGTCTTGCGGCCGCACCTTATTTAACCTAGAGGAAGTCTTGCACAAAGTCCGGGAAGCGACTAAGCATTTAACGGGCTTAGATATCGCCGTTATGGGTTGCATTGTCAACGGTCCTGGTGAAATGGCGGATGCAGACTACGGTTATGTGGGCAAACAACCGGGCTACATTTCTTTATATCGCGGTCGCGAGGAAATTAAACGAGTTCCTGAAGATAAGGGAGTGGAAGAATTAATTAATTTAATTAAAACAGACGGTCGTTGGGTCGAACCTTAAAATATTCAGTAGGGGAATTTCTAGGATAAACGGGCTTTGACTTTCATCTCGTTAAAGAGATTAAGGATTGCGAAGTTCATCAAATATTGACTTCTCCGTAGAAATCCCCCTTCCGGACTGACCTTAAACAAGGCAGCATAGTGATAGGCAATCTGATCGCGTCTGAAATCCAGATGGCTGTGTTAGATTGAGCTTACTTCCCACGTAGAGTATTCCGGTTCAGCAGAGTATGACAAGGACAACAAAAGGACTCGTTGTAGGCGCAACAGCAGTAATGATCGCGGCGGTTGCTGTCGCCGGGGCTGGTATTCACCTTCGCGGTCAAGCTTTCTTCCAAGACAGCCCTAAAGAGTTGGTGGATGAAGTTTGGCAAATTATTGACCGCAATTACGTTGATGCTACGTTTAACCAGGTAGACTGGAAAGCCCTTCGGACTGAATTCTTGAACCGGAACTACACCACGAAGGATGATGCTTATAAGGCGGTTCGCGAAATGCTGGGTAGGCTGGAAGATCCTTATACCCGGTTTATGAATCCAGACGAGTTCCGCAATATGCAGATTGACACTTCTGGAGAGTTGACGGGGATTGGTATTCAGCTAGCCCAGGATGAGGAAACGAAAAAGCTGGTGGTGATTTCCCCAATTGAAGATACCCCAGCGTTTCAGGCGGGTATTTTAGCCAGGGATATCATTACGCGAATTGATGGCAAAAGCACCGAAGGGATGGATGTGAATGATGCGGTGCAGTTGATTCGCGGGCCGGTGGGGACGGAAGTGACGATTACGATTTTGCGCGATAATCAGGAAACCGATTATCAGATCAAGCGCGAACGCATTGAAATTCACCCGGTTCGCTATAGCGTTCAAGAGTCGAAGGATGGGCCGATTGGTTATATCCGTTTGACTCAGTTTAGCGCCCGTGCCTCTAGCGAAATGCGCGATGCGATTAAGGCGTTGGAAGCCCAAAATGTGGCGGGTTACATTCTCGATTTGCGGTCTAACCCTGGCGGTTTGCTGTACGCGAGTGTGGAAATTGCCCGGATGTGGATTCCCAATGGGGCGATTGTTTCGACGGTGGATCGTCAAGGGGAAACAGATCGCCAACAAGCCAATAACCGTGCTTTGACAGATAAGCCGTTGGTTGTTTTAGTGGATGGCGGTTCGGCGAGTGCGAGTGAAATTCTCTCTGGGGCGCTACAGGACAACAACCGGGCGATTCTGGTGGGAACGCAAACCTTCGGGAAGGGGTTGGTTCAGTCGGTTCGTCCTTTGGGCGATGGTTCGGGTTTGGCGGTGACGATCGCGAAATATCTGACGCCTAGCGGCCGCGATATTAATAAGGCGGGGATTAAACCGGATATTACGGTGGAATTAACCGACGAACAAAAACAAGCCCTCCGCCGCGATCGCGATCAAATTGGCACGATGGCCGATCCGCAGTACGCTAAGGCGATGGAAACGCTGAATAAAGAGATTGCTGCACGGGCAAACAACCGCGCCCAAACCCCAGCCCAGTAGGCGCTTTACCGGGGTTTGCATTGACCGGCGCGAATTAAACCAATCCGTTTGGCGATCGCGTCGGCTTGCGAAGCAAACGGCCCCCAGGTCTGGCTGGCTGGTGACTCACTAGGGTCATCAGCCACATTTTTTGGGGCTTCCGGTACAATCTGGCAATAACCTTCTGTATCCTTGACGATATACCAAGTTTCATTCATAGAGCCAAGTCCTTTGCGATTGATGGGGAAGAGGGTGGGAGAAATAAGGGGAATTAGGAGTTGGGAGTTGGGAGTTGGGGAAGAAGGATGAGGGGAAACAGCAGTTTTCAATGTTTCAACTCAGCACTCTAGTACCCAGTTAACACACCGATGGTTGGTATGCTAGCGCAACACCACTCATCACTCAGCACTCTTTTCCCCCCATCCCCCCACCTCCCCACCTCCCCACCCTCTTCTTCCCCATTTTCTTTCCTAATTTCAAGCCTAAACTATGACCGATCGAGAATTGAATGAGTTACCCATTGTTCGCTGGTGGAACGCCCAAAAAGAGAATCTACAAATTATTGCGATCGCGCTTTTGATCGCCATTGTTATGCGGGCGTTTATCGCCGAACCTCGTTACATTCCCTCTGATTCAATGGTACCGACTTTAGAAATTGGCGATCGCTTAGTCGTCGAAAAAGTCTCTTACCATTTCCATCCCCCTCAACCGGGAGACATCATCGTCTTTGAACCGCCCAAACAACTGCAAAGGCAAGGCTATTCTAGAGATCAGGCGTTCATTAAACGGGTGATTGCTCAACCGGGTCAAACCATTACCGTCAAAAATGGTAAGGTCTACGTGGACGATCGCCAGCTTCAAGAAGAATACATCGCCGAACCTCCAGAATATTTCCTAGAGGCGGTGACGGTTCCTGAAGGGCAATTCTTTGTGATGGGCGATAACCGTAACGACAGCAACGACTCTCATATTTGGGGCTTTTTACCCCAGGAAAATATTATCGGTCATGCTGGCTTCCGTTTTTGGCCGTTGAACCGCATTGGCACGATCTAGCGCTACTTGAGGAGGTCAAAATTCCTACGGGGTTGACCTCCTCGCTTAAGCATATTAAAACCCCCTCATACAATCTATCAAAATAGTGAATTTTGATACCCATGAAAGGTGAGAGAAGGTCTATCTGGGGAACGATTTGAGCCAGACCCTAAATGCAGTAGAAATAGGATACTAAATCTTCTAGAGATTGTATTCTATGCAACGGAATTATTTAATGAAACGGCTTTCAACTGTAGGACGTATTCTCGCAACCACCTTCTTTTGCTTGAGCGCGATCGCCTTTGCTTGGCAAGGTGCGTTTTTCTTCGATAGCAGCGCAATGGCTGCCCCCACTTCTAGTTTAGCCACCACCGCCAAACAATCTGCTAGAGAAGGCTTTGGTGATGCCAAAGAGTTTATTGACGACGCCAAACAGCAAGTTAAAGAAACGGCGAACAAAAATGCATCGCGAGTCGATCGAGCCACCGATAACAATAGCCCGATTGAAGGCAAAGCAAAAAGAGACCGCGATCGCATTGAGAAACGAGCAGAGGAAGATGCAGCTCGCACAAAAAGAGCAGTAGACGATACTAAAAATGTCGTTGAAAACGCGATTGATAATATCAAAGATGCGTTTAGCAACTAAGCTTAACGGTTGATACGGAGCAACCCTAAGATCGCTATAGATAGCCTAGAGTCCAGTCTCTGGGCTATTGCATTTTACTCGCCATTGACGGGTGTTGCAGCTTGGGAATCGACAACAATGGGCAAACTTCCCCGCGCAATTAAAGCGATTTCTCTTCGTTGGGGTTGCAGAATACAGATTTGGTGGCTGCCTAGCTGAAAGACTAAAAAGTCCTCCTCTAGATGAATTGCATGGTTAATTCCCCACAAAGCAAAGGGCGTTTCTAAGGAAAATTGAAAGCGCTCATCGGTGACGGAGTTGCGGCCTGAAATGCCACCCGCAGCCAAAAAGTGAGTAAAGTATTTCCAGTCTGTATTCTGCGTGAGTTGAGGCACGGGCTGATAAATTCTGCCAGAGGGAGGCATCAGCGCTTCCAACGTGGCTCGATCGATAATTTGTTGTTGAGTTCCCGCCAAATTGGAACGGATGGCTTGTTGTTCTGGGTTCAGGAAGTATAAAACATATTCCTGACGGGGTTGAAGTTGTTCTGGGGGAACCACCTCAAGCTGAGTCAGCAGACTGGTTTGGCTGGTGGCTGCATACCACAGGAATAACCCCAAGTAACTCAAGCCATGAATGATGAGCGTAGCTTTGATGGCTTTTGGGACAGCATTTTTTTGTTGGCGTAGCAAGAACCAAAAAAATGGATATTCAATCAATAAAGTCAGCACAAAAGACAAGAAGATGGCTAGATATAGCCAACTCCAGATATTTTCAATCGTAATGGTGGGAATGCGGGAAAACCGACCGACTAATAAAATTGCCGCGATCCAAGCTGAGAGGTAGTTTGCAACGACGAGCAGTAGGGTGGCTTTGCGCCGAGAAGCCTGAAAAAAACGAGCCAAAAATCCCGCTTCAATATATCCAATAACAGCATTACCCACGAACAGTTGCATGATGCCCGTCCACAGCAAGGCGCTGCCACCATTCGCCAGGGCGGGAGAGGGAAAAAGCGCGATCGCCAATAGGAAAATTATAAAAAACGGCTTCCTAATCTTCATCGCCGATCTGTCCGAACAACTCTGCGATCGCCTCAGTGTAAGAGAAGGTTAGGAAAAGCGCAAATAATGCATTAATTGACTCGTTTGGGAACCCGGTAAAGCTAAACGGCGCTGAAAGTCGGATAAGTCGCGGTAGTTTCCTAGCGTTTGGCGATTTTGAATAATCGCTTCAGCCAGGGTGCGATCCATTCCCGGAACTTGCAATAACGCCTCTACAGAAGCAGAATTAGGATTCAAACTCGCCTGCTGTTCGGGGGGATAATAGCAGAAACTTAAAGCCGGTTCTAGAGGTTGCAGCGTACTGACAGGAACCGAAAGCGCCGCCGCGATATCTTCGATCGAGAAAAACTGAACCCCAGCGCGGCTTAAATCGCATAGCGATCGCGCCTGATGGATCGACAAACCCGGTAGCTTCAACCAATCATCCACCGTCGCTTGATTGACATCCAACGTCCAGCCTAACTCAACCGCGATCGCCAACTCCGAAAGCGATTGCAGGCGATAATAGCGATCGCCCTGAATCTTTGCCCGCAGCGATCGCATTTGGGCCACCTCACTCAGCCATTGCCAAACACTCATAACCTCTACGCAATCCGATCGATCAGTTGGCGGCGTTTTTGCTCAAACTCATATTCAGATAGCAAACCCTCTTGACGCAAGCGGTCTAACTGGCGCACCGCCTCCGCAATTTCTTCCACCTGTTCGGCAAACGCTTCCACCGGAATCGCCTCAGATTTTGCCCCAGAACGACCCCAAAACGGGAATAAAGGCAAATCCACATTAAAGTTCCGGTTAAACTCCTCCGAGTCTTGAGCGAGATACCAGACCCCCTCAATCGCACTCGCAACGCGGGGAATCGGCGTCCAAGACAACAACAGGTATAGCACGCCCCACCACGGTTGACCCACATAGAACTTATGCAGCCCGCAGATCGGCATCACCGTACCGCTAAACGCAAGTAGCGCCGCAATTTTTCGACTTCTGGGTTGACTCAACATACTTTTAACGCTTGCATCCCTGTGCCGACTGTGCCTATCTTCATGATAGGCTTTGCCTCCAGTAACTATAAAGCGTCCGCCCCTCGAAGTCGTGAAGCTTCACCCAACTTGTTACGGGAATCCGAAGTTCAAGTGCGATCGCCCCCTGCACTAGAATGTGACTAGATACAGCCCCCTTCCTCCAACAGGATTTATTCAAGCAACTTGCGTGTATAACAATGGGATTTTTTGATTCTGATATCGTTCAACAAGAAGCCAAGCAACTGTTTGAAGACTATCAATCATTGATTCAGCTTGGCAGCGACTACGGTAAATTTGACCGCGAAGGCAAAAAAATCTTTATTGACCAAATGGAAGCCCTCATGGAGCGCTATCGCATCTTTATGAAGCGATTCGAGCTATCCGAAGACTTCATGGCTCAAATGACCGTTCAACAACTCAAAACCCAACTCGGTCAATTTGGCATCACTCCTCAACAAATGTTTGACCAAATGAACGCCACCCTAGAGCGAATGAAAGCCGAAATTGAAAAACAACCCTAGCTTCTAATCGCTAGAGTTGTTAAAGCGTCTCTATTTAACTTATTGCGGTTGAGGTCGCGGGAATTCCCCCGGCTTCCGGAAATCTTGAACGGGCTGACCTTGAAGCGCTTGCAGCATAAAATCGCGCCAAATGGGAGCAACGAAACCGCCCCCCGTTGCGCCCCGACCTAAAGGCGTATAGTCATCATTGCCAATCCAAACCGCCACCGATAACTGCGGGACATAACCCACAAACCAAATATCGCGTTCTGCGGAAGTCGTTCCCGTTTTTCCAGCCGCCGGACGACCAATTTGGGCAGCAGTTGCCGTCCCGTTTGTAATTACTGCCCGCATTGCATCATTCAGCGCCGCCGCCGCCCAAGGGTCGAGAACCTGTTGGGGTTTCGGCGTATTATCGAGCAACACATTCCCCGCACTATCCGTTACATGGACAATAAACGTGGGGTCGGAATGCCAGCCATTATTGGCAAAAGTTGCAAACGCCCCCGCCATTTCCAAAGGCGTTAAATCCACAGAACCTAAAGGCAGCGAAATCACGGGTTCAATCGGACTCTTAATCCCTAGCGCCCGACAAACTTCAATCACCTTATTCAAGCCAATATCCTGACCAATTCTCACCGCCGGAATATTCAGCGACTGCGCTAGCGCCGTCCGTACCGAAACCGAACCGGAGAAACCTCCGCCATAGTTTTGCGGCGTATAAAAACCATCCCCATCGCGATAGCTGACAGGCGAATCCGAAACAACCGTATCGGGCGTATAGCGACCGCTGGCAAATGCCGTATAGTACACAAACGGTTTAAAAGCCGATCCGGGCTGACGTTGCGCTTGCACCGCCCGGTTATATTGACTTTCTTGATAATCAAATCCGCCCACCATTGCTTTCACAAAATGGGTACGCGGATCGACTGCCACTAGAGCAATTTGTCCTTGATTGTAGTTGTAATACAACCCCTGGTTGTACAGGCGTTCGTGCCAGCGGCTTACCGTCCGTTCCGCCATGCGTTGGAAATTGGTATCAATCGTAGTTTGAATCCGCATCCCGCCTTTTAAAACTGCATCGCGTCCAAACCGGCTGGATAACTCTTGCACGACGGGTTCTGTTAAATAGGGAATTTCACTCCCCCGGAAAGAAGTCACCCGCCCAATCCCTAACGGCTGTTGGCGCGCTTCGGTTTCCTCTTGGGCTGTAATCCAGCCTAGCTCCCGCATCCGAGTCAGCACAATAGACTGTCGCCGTTTGGCCTGAGCATAATCTACAAAAGGACTAAATTCTTCTGGTGCCTGAATTAGTCCGGCCATCATCGCCGCTTCAGCTAAAGTTAAGTCTGATGCCGATTTATTAAAATAGCTTTGGGCTGCCGTTTGCGCCCCGTAGGTGTTATGTCCCCAGTAAACTTGATTGAGGTAAAGCTCAAAAATTTCGTCTTTGGTGAGAATTTGCTCTAAACGCAGCGCTAAAACTACTTCTGCCAACTTCCGGCTGTAAGCCAAATCGGAAGATAAAAACAGGTTCTTGACCAACTGCATCGTCACCGTTGAACTTCCTTCAACGATGCGCCCTTCTTCCCAGTTCGCCACCAGCGCCCGCGCGACGCTACTGGGGTTCAGTCCGCGATGGTAGAAGAAATGCGAATCTTCAATCGCTAAAACAGCGCGTTTGAGTTCCGGAGAAATCTGATTGAGGGGAATGACTTCTCGGTTCGCTTCATCGTGAAGGCGAGCCAGCAGCTTGCCTTTGATGTCATAAATATAACTGGTTTCTGTCGGAACAAAGTTGCGGAGTTGCCGCACATCGGGGAGGTTGCGGAAACTCAGCGCCAAGCCCACCAGTCCCCCTGCAACCACGGAGCTTGTGAGCATGGTGAGACCGAGAAGGGTTCCTCCAGTTACTTTACCAACTGATTGAACAAACTGGAAAACGGGGGCTAGGTTGTTTTCAGATGGCTTACGGCTAATAGTCTTGGACGACACGGCGATTCAACTTCCTCACTCACAACAAACGTGGATTGATAGCTAGCACGGCTTGGCAAAAAGGTTAGTTTCTAGATTCAATGCAGAATCGATGGATTCAGGAATTAGATAGACCTGGAGATGGAGAGCGCAGACTGACTAAAAGATTTGTTGTAACATGACTCGACCGGGAATGCTAGGCTAGGGGGTCTGTAAAGTTTTTGTCACTATAGTAGTCTATCTATTGAAACCTTATGTTAGCAGGTTGCCAACAATATCCATTGCAAATCGTGTAGGAACGTATGACGGTAAATTTATCAACCAGTGTGCCTCAGAAAGCGGCTTGGTTATTTCGGGGAGTCAGCGAAGTTTTCCCCAATCAAGTCGATTCTGACAAAAGTGACGAAAACCTGCAACAGCGCCTCGCCCAAACAGAGCGTCCTTTACGGGTGAAGCTTGGGATCGATCCCACGGGTAACGATTTGCATTTGGGCCATAGTATTCCCTTTAGGAGGTTGCGGGCATTTCAGGATGCCGGACATACGGCTGTTCTGATTATTGGTGATTTTACAGCACGGATTGGCGACCCGACGGGAAAGTCGGAAACTCGGCGTCAACTCACCACCGAGCAGGTTAAGCAAAATGCTCAGACCTATCTCGATCAGGTTCGTCCTATTCTAGACTTTGATACCCCCGGTCGGCTGGAAATTCGCTATAACTCGGAGTGGCTTTCGGGTTTGGATTTAGAGAAGATTCTAGAACTTTTGTCTCAAATGACGGTGGGACAAATGTTAGCCAAAGAAGGGTTCGCCGAACGTTACGAAAAGCAAAGCCCGATTTCTTTGCATGAGTTTTTGTATCCGTTAATGCAAGGATATGATTCGGTGGCGATTGAGGCGGATGTGGAATTAGGCGGTACGGATCAGAAGTTTAACATTGCTGTGGGCCGCGATTTGCAACGCCATTTTGGTCTAAAACCTCAGTTTGGGATGCTGGTTCCGATTTTACTGGGGACGGATGGGGTGCAAAAGATGTCGAAGTCCTTGAATAATTATGTCGGGCTACAAGAAGACCCCTTGCAGATGTACTCGAAATTAGAGAAAACGCCGGATAATTTGTTGAATAGTTATTTTGAGTTGCTCACAAATCTATCTTTAGAAGGATTGCCAGAAAATCCCAGAGAACGGCAAAAACTGTTGGCGCTGGATATTGTCAGTCAGTATCATGGCAAAGAAGCGGCGATCGCAGCCCAACAAGCCGCGCTAACTTTAGTACAAGGGGATGCCAAACAAGCCCAAGCTGTACCAGAGTTTTCCTTAGCTGAAGTGGAGTTTCCCGCCAAGTTATTCTTTATTCTGAGTGCAGCCGGGTTATGCAAAACCTCCTCAGAAGCACGGCGACAGATTGAAGGGGGAGCCGTTAAACTAGATGGCGATCGCATCTCCGACGTTAACCTCACCTACGATACCCCCCAAGACCTCGCCGGACGCGTTCTCCAAGTCGGGAAGAAGAAATTTATTCGCCTCACCTTGAGTGCTGAGTGCTGAGTGCTGAGTGCTGAGTGGGGGAAGAAGTGCAAAGTTCCGAGTTCCGAGTTCCGAGTGGGGAATAGAGTGCTGAGTGTAAAGTGCTGAGTGCTGAGTGGGAACAGAGTGCTGAGTGTAAAGTGCTGAGTGCTGAGTGGGAACAGAGTGCTGAGTGTAAAGTGCTGAGTGGGGGAAGGAGTGCTGAGTTAATAGTTACCAAGTTTTTCTATATCTTCTTCACAAACTCCCAATTCCCCCCACCTCCCCATCCCCCCATCCTGACAGGTGTAGGTTTATAACGTAGATGTGAGTGCTCATCAACAATCAGGAGAAAATTAAGTGTAGAACCAGTGGAGGTAGACAACAACGATGCTGAAGAATAAGTACCTCAAACAGTGGTCTTGT